>JAZULX010000051.1:0-2171 GCA_045603325.1 Oscillospiraceae bacterium
ATGCCCACCAATATGTCCAACGAAAACAAGCTGGTCTGGGATGGCGAAAAAGCTGTCTGGACCAATGAGATGGGCGAAGAGGTTGTGCTCGACCAGTTTGAAGCTCTCGACGGCGAACTGAAATTTGTTGCTATGGCCGGCCCTGCTCCCATTGAATGGAGCATCAAAAAGGAAGGCGACGGCTACACCGCAGTTTCCCACAGAGGCGCCGACATCCACGGCAATCCTCCCGTAGACACAGTCTGCAAGGTCGAAAAGAAATAAATACAGATAAGCTGAAAACAGACACTCAAAAAAATAATGAGTGTCTGTTTTTGTCGTTTCTTCATGGATAACCGATGATTTTGATTGCGTTGAGACTGGGTCAGAGGTATAATAAAATGTAATACTTCACGAAAGGGCTGATTGCAACATGGAGCTGTCTCCTCTTTATTATTTCAAGATAACTGCCGAAACGGGAAATGTCACCCGGGCGGCTGAAATACTGAACGTTTCCCAGCCTGCACTGAGCCGTGCCATGACAAGACTGGAATCCAGCCTAGGGGTAGCGCTGTTCGTCAGGCAGAAAGGCCGCATCAGCCTGTCGGAAACGGGAAAGAATTTTTACACTTTCATTGCAAAGGCCTTTGAGCAGATAGAGGCTGCGGAAAACTATATTGCCCGGGAACGGGAAGGCTCCGATGCTGCAGTAAGAATTGCCACAACTGCGTCCGAACTGCTCAGCACCATGACGGTGGACTTTTACAGCAGAGGCCCCCAAAGTGATGTGAAGATCCAGCAGCTTACACTGGCGCAGGACGAGATCATTCACCGGCTTAAAGAGAATAAGCTTGATTTCGCAATAACAACCGAAGCTGTGGACGACAGAGAACTGACCATGAGCCTGCTGCTGACAGAAGAGGTTTTTCTGGTTATAAGCCGGGATCACCCGTTGGCGGGATATGACGGTGCAGAGGTGTCTCTCGGTGAACTCAGAAATGAACGGTTTTTGATCAACGAATCTGTGCTTTCCAGCGATGCCGTAACGGAGTTTTGCCGCAGCGAGGGGTTTGAACCAGATATTTTTATAAGCTGCAACGAAAATGAGGTGCTGAAAGACGCCCTGCACATGAATACTGGAGTCAGCATGGCTCCTGCCAGCAAACTGGCGTTGCAGTTCGGGGAGCCGGAGGAGAAGCTGGCTGTGGTGAGGTTCCGTGGTCACCCTCTGCAAAGAAAGGTTTATTTTATAACCCGAAAGGACAAGGTGTTCCTGTCGAATTCACGGCGCTTTGCTTCACACACAAAGGGATATTTCCGCAAACTGGGAGATATGATAAACAACTACCCAATAGGATACTTTGAAAAAGGTATGCACTGATGTTATACCCAATAACAATTTGATATTTCATTTTTCCGTCAAAAACTGCTTTAATGAGAAGTGTATATTTGTATACAAAACAAGACACAGGGAAAGGATGAAGAAAATGAAAACTAAATTGTTATGTTTGCTGCTGGCTTTTGCCATGCTGTGCATGATGCTGGCCGGCTGCGCAGGTAAGACCGAAGAACCTGCCGAAGAAGTACCTGCTGCTTCCGAAAGCGCACTTGCAGAAGAACCCGCACCGGAAGAGGCTCCTCCTGCCGAGGAAGAAGCTCCCGTGGAAGAGGCTCCCGCAGAGGAAGCTCCCGTAGAGGAAGCTCCCGTAGAGGAAGAACCTGCTCTGGAGCAGGTGGCCTATGAGCTGCCCCTGTTTGAAGAAACTGCCACCATCAGCCTGTGGTATCCCCTGCGTCAGGACGTTGTCCAGGCTCCGGAAAAGGCTTCCGGCGGCAACAAATTCTGGGTAGCTGTCCAGGAACGTCTGAACATAGATGTGGAATTTTCCGAACCCGGCCAGACCGTTGGTACAGAAAAATACAATCTGATGGTTGCTTCCGGCGATATGACCGACCTTATAATGGAAACTCTGTGTGCCCAGTCCAACGGCAGTGCCTACACCGGCGGCTATGACCTGGCAATAGATGATAACATTTATATCGAACTTACCGATCTTGTCGAAGAAAACTGCCCCAACTACTGGTATTGGATAAACGCCAGTGAAGGCAACCGCAAAGCTGCGTATACCGACAGCGGCAAGCTTGGTGCGTTCCTGAAGATCAACGCAGAGGATATGATCCAGAACCAGGGT
>JAZULX010000052.1:0-3595 GCA_045603325.1 Oscillospiraceae bacterium
GATAATCAGGATGAGACCGCACATCAGAAGGAAATGGACTCTGCTGCCAAGGCACCCGCCGCTGAAGCAAAGGCCTAAAAGATAGCTGCCGCAGAAGCTGCCAAGGCTGCAGCTGCTGAAGAAGCTGCTGAGGAAGAAATCGAGATAACAATAGAAGTTATCCCTGAAGAAGCAACCGCCGAAGAGGTTGCAGAGGAAGTGAAAGCTATCGAAGCGGAGATTGAAGCCGAAGCCGAACCTCCCGTGGCAACCCTGTATGTAGACGAATCTGCCGAAAGCGAAAATAAGGAATAAAACAGAGAACCGTGGTCTTTTGAGGACGGTTCTTTATTTCACATAATCAAATTCAAGATCGTAAATGCTTACGGTGTCGCCTTCGTTGATGCCCATGGCCTCAAGCCGGTCAAACAAACCGCTTCTGCGAAGCTGGCGGTCAAAGTACATTCTTGATTCGTAATCGTCAAAATTGATATCGTTTACAAGTCGGGACATCCAGCCGCCGCTGATTATCCACAGATCATCGTAATGCTCGATCTTAACGTCCTCAACGTCACCGGCTTCGGCAGGTTTCTTGACGTATTCGGGCTCATATACAATAACGGGAGGCAGCTGACGCAGCTTGGCAGCAACAGCGTCGATAAGTTCCTTGACACCCATGTGAGCAGCGGCAGAGATCTCAAATACCTCACATCCGCATTCCTCGGCTCGCTCTTTAAGACGCAGGAAGTTATCGGGATTTTCGGCAATATCACTTTTGTTGGCTGCGACGATCATAGGACGGTCGGCCAGTTCGGGACTGTAGTCAGCCAGTTCCTTGTTGATGGCGTCAAAATCGTCCACGGGATCACGGCCTTCACTGCCGGAAACGTCAACAACGTGAACCATCAGGCGGCAGCGATCGATGTGACGCAGGAAATCGTGACCAAGACCTGCACCTTCTGCTGCACCTTCGATAATACCGGGGATGTCTGCCATAACGAAAGAGAAACCTTCTTCTATATAGACAACACCGAGGTTGGGGAACAGGGTTGTGAAGTGATAGTTGGCGATCTTGGGGTTGGCGTTAGTGACAACAGACAGTAGCGTGGATTTACCTACGTTGGGGAAACCCACAAGACCAACATCAGCCAGCAGCTTCAGTTCAAGAATAACGTCTTTGCTTTCGCCGGGCAGACCGGCTTTGGCAAAACGGGGAACCTGACGGGTAGGAGTTGCAAAATGCTTGTTGCCCCAACCGCCACGGCCGCCTTTGCAAAGAATATAATCTTCGCTGTCGGACATGTCCTTGATTATTTCACCGGACTCCTGATCGCGGACAATAGTGCCCCGGGGAACACGGATGATCAGATCCTGGCCGGTTTTGCCTTTGCAGCGTTTGCTGGCGCCGTTAACACCGTTTTCTGCGGAATATTTTCTTTTATAACGGAAGTCCATCAGGGTGGACAGATTGTCGTCAACACGCAGCACGATGTTACCGCCGTTGCCGCCGTCACCGCCGTCGGGACCGCCGTTGGCTATATACTTTTCTCTGTGGAAGGATACGGCACCGTGACCGCCGTCACCGGCCTTGACCTTGATTGAAGTTTTATCGACAAACATGAAAATCATCCTTTCGTGTTGTCAGTATTGTTTATTGAGTCTATTATATGTTATTTGCTGTAAAAAATAAAGAGTCAGGTTTGCGAACAGTTTTTAGTTAACTCCTCTGATCCCTGACACCTGATCCCTGAAACCTAAAAAGGCTGGAGCAATTATTGCTCCAGCCTTTTGCATTACTGTTCTACAGGATAGACAGAGCACTTTTTACGGTCTCTGCCCATACGTTCGAAACGCACTCTGCCGTCCACGGTGGCGTACAGGGTATCGTCGCTGCCGATACCTACGTTAGTGCCGGGATGGATGTGGGTGCCTCTCTGACGGACAAGAATGTTGCCGGCCAGAACGAACTGACCATCGGCGCGCTTAACGCCAAGGCGCTTTGCCTCGGAGTCACGACCGTTCTTGGTGGAGCCAACGCCCTTCTTGTGAGCGAAAAACTGAATACCGATATTAAGCATGTATTACACCTCCATTACTTCAATGTAATCGGGATAGTCGTCCTTTAAGGCGACGAGACTGAGCATCAGTCCGGTAAGGACTGCCTGGCAGGCATCTTCGGTACTTTCATCCAAAGAAGCCGGAAGAGTCAGGGAAATGTCGGTAGAGGAGAAGCTGACCTTTGTCTTTGCTCCAACGCCCAAGACATCATTGATGATGCATTCGGCCATGGAAACGCAGCTGGAAACAGCGGCGCAGACGATGTCGGAACCTTCTTCAGCATAACCGGTATGACCCGCACAACTGAAACCGGTAATCCTGCCGGATTCGTTTTTGAACTTTACAGTAGTCATTAGGCGTTGATCTTTTCGATCTGAACCATGGTGTAGGGCTGTCTGTGACCCTGAGTACGATGATAGCCCTTCTTGGACTTGTACTTGAATACACGAACCTTGCGACCCTTGCCGTTCTTGACTACCTTGGCTTCGACGGTAGCGCCGGCTACGGTGGGAGCACCGAAAACGGTGTTTTCGCCATCGATAACGGCCAGAACCTGATCGAAGCTTACGGTCTCGGCTGCCTCTACGCCCAGCTTTTCGACGTAGATAACTTCGCCTTCCTGAACGCTGTACTGCTTACCACCGGTAAGAATGATTGCACGCATTTGTTTTGCACCTCTCTTTATATTAGAGTCACGCTCGCACAGGCGGGGAACATGTCCCTCTTGAAAAAGCCAGTTTGACGCGGCCATCGGCTATTATATCAGAGCAAACAGTCCATGTCAACTTGTTTTTCACAATAAATTATGATATTCTTTGCTCAGTTACTCTGTTGATTTTCCATCGCCAAAGTCGATGGAGAAATTCACATCTTATAGGAGCAAACATGAAAAACAACAAGTTCTGGATAGTTGCCATTGCTGTATTATTTATTGTGTGCGCTGCACTGTCTGTTTATATATTCACTTCTGCCGAAAAGGGAAACATAGCTGTTGTAATCCAAGACGGAGTGGAGTTTTGCCGTCTTGACCTCAGTGAAGATACTGAAATGTCCGTTATCAGCAATGACGGAGGCTATAATATAATAGTAGTGGAAAACGGAACTGTCAAGGTTTCCGAAGCCGACTGCCCGGATCAGATATGCGTAAAACAAGGCGCAATTGACAGTAATGCAGCTCCTATTGTCTGCCTTCCTCATAAGTTGGTCATCGAAGTGACCGCAGAATCCAATGTGGATGCAGTCGCGAAATAAATGATAAAGCCGTGAAGCGAACAAATCGCTTCACGGCTTATTGATTATCAATATAAATTACTTGCCAACGATTTCAGCGGTATCCATAGCGATCATGAGCTCTTCGTTGGTGGGGATGACCAGCAGCTTTACCTTGCTGTCGGCAGTGCTGATAACCAGGTCTTCGCCACGCTTGCTGTTCTGTTCAGCATCAACGGAGCAGCCCAGGTAACCCAGGTATTCGCAGATAGCAGCTCTGGTGGAAGCGCTGTTTTCGCCAACACCGGCAGTGAAGATGATTGCGTCAACGCCGTTCATAGCAGCGGTG
>JAZULX010000053.1:0-2307 GCA_045603325.1 Oscillospiraceae bacterium
CGACTTGTTCTGCTCTCCAGGCTCTCGAGGCTCCCGATGATCCTTCTAACCCTGCATACGCTCCTATCTATGAGCTTATGGCTGCTGTTGACGAGTACATTCCTACTCCTGAGCGTAAGGCTGACCTTCCCTTCCTTATGCCTGTTGAGGACGTTTTCACCATCACCGGCCGTGGTACCGTTGCAACTGGTAGAGTTGAGCGTGGCCAGCTGAAGCTCAACGAGGAAATCGAAATCGTTGGTCTTCAGGAAGAGAAGAGAAAGACCGTTGTTACCGGAATCGAAATGTTCCGCAAGCTCCTCGACTATGCTGGGGCAGGCGACAACATCGGTGCTCTCCTCCGTGGTGTTCAGAGAACTGAAATCGAGCGTGGTCAGGTTCTTTCCAAGCCCGGCTCCATTCATCCTCACACCAAGTTCCATGGTCAGGTTTACGTTCTGACCAAGGACGAAGGCGGCCGTCATACTCCGTTCTTCAACAACTATCGTCCGCAGTTCTATTTCAGAACCACTGACGTTACCGGCGTGGTTAACCTTCCTGCAGGCACCGAGATGTGCATGCCTGGTGACCACGTAGAGATGGACGTTGAGCTCATCACCCCGATCGCTATCGAAGAGGGTCTCCGCTTCGCTATCCGTGAAGGTGGCCGTACTGTTGGTTCCGGTGTTGTTACTGGCATCAACGAATAATTACGGGCTTACTGCTAATTATTAAAATTTCAACCCCCGAGAGGCTATCCTTTCGGGGGTTGTGTTTTATATAAGGAGACAATTTTAGTGAATATTATTATCATGAATTGCAGCCCGGTGCGAAACGGTGCCACTGCGGAAATTGTTTCAATTGCCGCTCAAACACTTTCCACCAGAGGTAATATTCGCACTATCTGCATAGATGACTATGATTTTGCCTTCTGCAAAGGCTGCCGAAGCTGTCACATCACTGCTGAATGTGTTATATCTGACGATGTTGACAAAATAATAGCCCAGTACGAATGGGCTGACATTATCATTTCAGTGGCTCCCTCCTACTGGGCAGATATTCCCGGTCAGTTCAAGGCATTCATCGACCGCTGCACTCCGTGGTGCAATACCCATGAGCCGCACGCAAGCCTTAAATCTGGCAAAAAAGGCTACGCAATTGCTCTGCGCACAGGTCCGAGTATGCCGGAATGTGAGCGAATTATCGCCAGTATCGAACATTTCTACGGTCATATGGAGATAGAATCCTGCGGTGCTCTTGGACTTTGTTCTGTAGAATGTCGTGAGGACGCCATAGTAATGCAACGGGAAATTATTGAATTTTGCCGCAAAATATAGAAAAAGGAGTGCTTTCCCCGGTTGGGTAAAGCACTCCTCTTTTATTTTTTACGGCAATTTATTTTGAGCGTTTTTATTCTTAATCTTTGCTGCAAGCCATTTACCAATCAGCACAACCGCTGCTATGCCGGCTATTTTTGCCAGTGAAACCGCAGCACTTGTGACAACCAGCGGCAGCATGTCTTCGGTTGCAGCTGTGCCGTTTACGCCTTTTGCTGTCCACATTACAACGATTACAATAATAGAAAGTATGCCAACAACTATCTGCCATGGCTGTTTTTTCTTGGTTTCCATTGTATATAATTCCTTTCAGAATTAATTACTTTTTCAGACAGTCAAACGGTGTTGTTCCGTTGCCAAAACACCAGCCATTGTAGGCAAGACCGGCAATCATAAGAGCTATGCTGATTATCATAACTGGATATGCTACAGCATCGGGAACTTTTACAACAAAGCGGTTTATTATTAAATATGCGCAAAGTATAAACAAACCTATAGGTGAACAAAGTGCAAGAAATTTATCCATTATATTTTACTCCTTTAATTTAGATTACATTTTATTTTTGTAAGCAAGCATTGCGGCAACATAGCTTATCGCCCATATCATAGCTGCAGCGGCAAAGACATAGATAAGCACCGGGTAGAAAATACCGCCGATAAGACAGCCGCCGCCAAGTACAAAACTAAGTACCGCAAGAGAAAAACTGCGTGCCTTGGTTTCTATCGCAGCAAGACGTTCGTCACTTGCAGCAACCCGACTTTCGTGAAGCTTCTTTTCATTTTTCAGAAGTACTGCATTTGTAATAATCTGAATAATGCCGACAATGATTATGCCAATGCCTGCGCCGGAAAAAAATCCATGCGACATATCCGACATTTTGGTCAGTCCCTCTGCGTATGCCCAATGTGAAACAACCGCCATAGCTGCGCCTATAATCATGGCAATGATGTAATAAACAATGCGTCTTTTTATTGCAGCACGGTACTCCTC
>JAZULX010000054.1:0-4403 GCA_045603325.1 Oscillospiraceae bacterium
TACTGTTTTCTTCTTTTTCCGGGAAGGCAGCAACACCATGGCCGGCATGAATTTCGGTCAGCGTCTGCTGGCATCGTTCTTCCAGTCCGTTACCCTGCGTACTGCGGGTTTTGCCGCCATCGATCAGGGACAGCTGACAGATGCCTCCAAAATGTTTTCCATCGTGCTTATGATCATCGGAGGCAGCCCCGGATCCACAGCGGGCGGTGTCAAGACCGTGTCCGTGGGCATCATGGTGCTGTCGTGCATAGCTTCCCTCAGAGGGAAAAAACACGTTACTGCTTTTGGACGAACCATTACTCAGGAGCAGATATCCAGTGCCACCAGCTTGTTTTTGATAGTGAGCGGCCTTGCCGTGGCAGGAGCCGTGTTTATTTCCTCGTCCACCGGGCTGAGCGTGATCGACACCTTGTTTGAAACCGTTTCGGCCCTGGCCACCGTTGGACTGACCACGGGAATAACCGGAAGTCTCAATGCGGTGTCCATGGTGCTGATAGCAATATATATGTTCTTCGGCAGAGTAGGCGTCATGACCATAGGAATAGCCTTCATGCTGGGAGACAAATCCAATGAGAAACTGAAATATGCCGACGGTCATGTGTTCATCGGCTGACGATATGAGGTGTTGATATGAGCAAAAAAGCATACCTGGTCATAGGTCTCGGACGTTTCGGATCTTCTGTTGCCGCAGAGCTTTTCAAGCTGGGCCATGAAGTTCTGGCCGTCGACAGCAACGAAGATAATGTCAACCGTGTGGCCGACAGCGTGACCCATGCAATCACCTGCGATGCCAGAGACGAAGCAACTCTCAAAAGTCTGGGCGTGCGCAATTTCGACTGCGCAATAGTTGGCATCGGCAACGATGTGGCTTCCAGCGTTATGACCACGGTCACCCTGAAAGAGCTTGGAGTCAAGCAGGTCATATGCAAGGCCAACAGTGATCTGCACAAAACCGTGCTTGAAAAAGTGGGAGCGGACAAGGTTGTGTTCCCGGAGCGGGAAATGGCTCATAAACTGGCTCAGGGACTGTCTTCCGCAAATATTTTTGACTTTATCGAACTGTCTGAGAATTTTGGCGTTGCAGAGATAGAGCCGCCCGAATCCTGGGTGGGCAAATCCATCGGCAGCATAGACATCAGAGCCAAGTTCGGCGTCAATATAATCGCCGTCAAAGAAGGCGGCGAAGTCAACGTATCCCCGGGTGCGGATTATGGCCTGAAAAATAGTTCGGTGCTTGTGCTGGTAGGCAAGTACTCCGATATTGAAGCGGTAGAAAAATTATGATAACTACAATAACATCCAAAAACAACGACCTGCTGACGCACATCAGGAAGCTGCAAAACAGCCGCAGCTACCGTGAGGAAAACCGTCAGTTCGTGGGCGAAGGCGTCAAACTGCTGGGCGAAGCTCTCAAAGCCAAGCCTCAGATCGTTGTTATCGCCGGCGAAATGGATTTCCCTCCTCTGGACGACAGTGTTCGTCAGGCGCGGATAAGCCCGCAGCTTATGAAAAGCATTTCGCTGCTGACAACTCCGCAGGAAGCGCTGTTTGTGTGCGCCATGCCCGAAAAGGAAGAACCCAAAACCGTGGCATCTGCACTGGTGCTGGACGGAATCCAGGACCCCGGCAATCTTGGCACCATGATCAGGACAGCCGATGCTCTGGGCATAGAACGCATTATCCTGTGCGAAGGCTGCGCAGACCCGTTCAACCCCAAGGTGGTAAGGGCAACAATGGGCGCAATTTTCCGTCAGAAGATATATCAGATGACCCGTCAGGAACTGATTTGCCGTGCTGCGGAGGAAAATGTCCGGCTTATTGCCACTGCACTGTCTGATACGGCAAAGGATGTCCGGGGCGTTGATATGAAAAACGCTGCTGTAATAATCGGCAGTGAAGGCAGCGGCGTGTCCGAAGAACTGCTGGACGCTGCTGACTGCCATGTGATAATCCCTATCAGCGAAAACTGCGAATCTCTGAATGCTGCATCTGCAGCGTCAATAATAATGTGGGAAATGCGAAAAGGATACTAAAGGGAGGCTGCCATGTCAGCTTTGAAATACTGGATCTGGCTGTCGAGCCTGGAAAAGATCGGATTAAAGAAAAAACTTGCCGCACTTCGCTGGTTCGGTGAGCCTGAAGCGGTGTATAAAGCTGACAAAAGAAGTCTGAAAATGGTCGAAGAACTGACTGCCGGAGACATTGAGCGGCTGCTGGACAGGGAAATGACCAAAGCGGAAGGAATTCTTGAACAGTGCAACGAAAAGCACATTTCCATCATCACTCTTCAGGATGCCGCATATCCTCAGATGCTCCAATATATCGACGATCCGCCGCTGGTGCTATATGCAATCGGAAACCGGATAGACTTTTCCGAAGAACTGCCCATAGCTGTTGTGGGAACAAGAAAGTGTTCCGGATACGGAGCGGTGTCTGCCAGAAAACTCGGATATCAGATCGCCAACTGCGGCGGACTGGTGGTATCGGGCATGGCAGAAGGTATAGACGGACTGGCCCATAACGGCGCATTGACAGCGGGAAAACCGACTGTGGCGGTGCTTGCGGGCGGAGTTGACATTGTTTACCCCAAGAGTAACCGCCGTCTTTACGAAGACATCGTAGCCAAAGGTATGATCATCAGCGAATATCCTCCCGGTACACCCCACAACAAAACTCATTTTCCGGTACGAAACCGCATTATTTCCGGAATATGCTACGGTGTGGTCGTGGTGGAATGCCCCAAAAGAAGCGGCTCGCTCATAACCGCCAGAAGAGCGCTGGAACAGGGCAGGGATGTATTTGCCGTCCCCGGCTCCATCAGCAACCATCTCAGCGCCGGCACCAATCAGCTCATCAAAGACGGAGCTGCACTGGTCACAAAAGGCTGGGATGTGATTTCCGAATACGCCCATCTCAGACCGGACAAAGCGGTGTACAAAAAAGATGAACTGGATATCAGAATAGATTCAGTCCGCCCCATTCAGGAACCGGAAAAGGTGAATAATTCTGAGAAAACCAGCGAAAAAACCGAAGCTCAGATTTCGGCAGTCGACAAAAAAGAGATTGACAAGGAAGAAAACAAGGCTTATATTCAACGGATGGAAGGGCTGGACCCGGATGCGCAGGCCATTGTGGAAGCCATCGGAAACAAGACCCGCCATGTTGATGACATTATAGATATTACTCAGCTCAAGGCTGCCAGAGTGCTGGCAACGCTGACTTTGCTGGAGATCCAGGGCATCGTAAAGCAAAGCAGCGGCAAACGCTATACCCTGGCAGGCAGCGAGAAGCAATAAATCTGGAGGAACAAAATGCCTAAGAAGAATCTGGTGATCGTGGAATCCGCCACCAAAGCCAAAACCATCGGAAAATATCTCGGAAGCGACTATCAGGTCAAAGCTTGCCTCGGCCACCTGAGAGACCTGCCCAAAAGCACCATGGGTATAGACTTTGAAAACGATTTCACTCCCAATTACCAGCCACTGAAAGATAAACAGGATATGATCGACGAGCTGCAGGCTGCTGCAGATGCCAGCTCCGTTGTATATCTTGCAACTGACCCGGACCGTGAGGGTGAAGCCATATCCTGGCATCTTAAAATACTGCTTGGTCTGGATGACGACAAGGCCAAACGCGTCACCTTTAACGAAATAAGCAAAAAGGTGGTCACCGAAAGCCTTAAACACCCCAGAGCCATCGACGAAAACCTTGTGGATGCTCAGCAGGCAAGACGTATCCTTGACCGCATCGTGGGCTATCAGCTCAGTCCTCTTCTGTGGAAAAAGATCCGCAGAGGTCTCAGCGCCGGACGTGTCCAGTCTGTCGCCACCCGTCTGGTGGTGGACCGTGAAGAAGAGATCCGTGCCTTTGTGCCCGAAGAATACTGGACCATCGACGCACTGTTTGAACTTATCGGCAAAACCGGCAGCTATACCGCCCGGTTCCACGGCATAGACAAAAAGATGGATCTGAAATCCCGGGAAGAAGTGGACGAGATTATCAGCGCCACTCAGAACGGACCTTTCACCATCAAGTCTGTCAAAAGAAGCGAGAAGAAAAAATCGCCTCCTCCTCCGTTCATTACATCAACCCTGCAGCAGGACGCTTCCCGCAGACTGAACATGACTCCCCGCCGCACCATGACCATCGCCCAGCAGCTTTACGAAGGTGTTGAGGTCGAACCCGGTGCAGGACCTGTGGGTCTTATCACCTACATGAGAGCCGACTCTCTCCGTCTGTCCGAAGAAGCTCTGGCAGCAGTCAAAGACGAGATCGTCCGTCGTTACGGCAGCGGCTTTTACGCCGGTGAACCCCGCAGATTCAAGTCCAAGAACAACGCTCAGGATGCTCACGAAGCTATTCGTCCCTCCGACGTTACTTTGGATCCTGAGGCCATCAAAGGC
>JAZULX010000055.1:0-8817 GCA_045603325.1 Oscillospiraceae bacterium
GCCGCTTTCGTGGAGGCTGCTTTCAGGAAACCAGCAGTCGTACTTGATGCCGTAGCGGTCGAGATGCTGGTGCATCAGGCCAATGTTGCGCTTGATGCCGAAACGCATCATTTCATCACGGCGTGCGGCAGGTTCCATGGAAAGATACTTGTCGCCTTCTTTATCGTAAATAAGCTGTGCAAGCTCGATAATATCCTGACCGTGGTAGCCGTCTTCGGGGAACTCAACAGCATCTTCGCCATGGATGAGCTGGAGGTATCTGGCTTCGATGGAACGGCCGAACAGTTCGACCTGGTTGCCTGCGTCGTTGACGTAGAATTCACGCCATACATTGTAGCCGGCCTTTTCCAGCACGGATGCCAGAGAATCGCCCAGGACACCGCCTCTGGCGTTGCCGATGGTCATGGGGCCGGTGGGGTTGGCGGAAACGAATTCCACCATGACCTTTTCGCCGTGGCCTTCGTCCACGCAGCCGGAGTCCTTGCCGGCGGGTTCGTTACCGCGCAGGACATCGCCGTACCACTTGGGAGACAGGCGGAAGTTGATGAAGCCCGCTCCGGCAATCTCGGCAGAGGCAAAGAAGCTGCCTTCCAGGTCGAGGTTTTCCACTATTGCTTCGGCAATAACTCTGGGAGCCATTCTCATAGGCTTGGCAGACACCATGGCATAGTTGGAAGCATAGTCGCCGTTTTTGGTGTCTTTGGGAATATCTACTTTGTCGTTAACCTCTACGTCAGCGGGAAGCTTGCCGGCTTCAACAGCTTTGGCGTAAGCCTGACGCACAAGCAGGGATACCTGCTCTTTGGCAGTTTTGATCATTTCAGTCATTATGGTTCACATCCTGATTCGTATGTTTATTGTACAAGTGTTTTGTCGGAGCTTTCCCGAACGGTTATCAGGAAAGAGCTTTCTCCGGCGATGATATGCTCAATTTCGATCTTGTAGTCTATCTCGAGAGTGCCGCCTGTTTCGCTGAGATTCGACCTGACTTTGCTGGCGTCCACGCCGATGGTCAGGGCTCCGAAACCCATATCGTAAAGGGAAAGGTGTTTGCGTCCCGGTTCGAAAATCATGTGGGAGTTGACGGTGCCTTCACGGATAAGGCTGGCAGAATTTCCGGAAACCTCAAAAGTGGTGGTGGTTCCGGCAAGACCGGTCATTTCGCTTTCGGGGTAGGAAATCGTGTACTTTCCGTCGCTGCCCCAATAGAAACCGTCTGTTACCAGTTCCATGGATTCCGGTTTGCTGCCCTGAAAAGACTGACGTCCCAGAATCTCGATGACTACCGGTTTTGTTTCTTTATTCATAATTCGCTCCAAATGCAGTTTATCAGATAAGTTATATCATATCCGTGCTTCAATGGCAAGTTCAATAAGTTTGTCGATGAGCTTCGGATATTCTATACCGCTGGCAACCATCAACTTCGGGTACATGGAAATGGAAGTGAAGCCGGGGATGGTATTTATCTCGTTGAACACCGCACCGCTGCCGTCTCTTTTGACAAAAAAGTCTACTCTGGAAAGGCCTTTGCAGCCAATGGCTTTGTAAATCTTAACGGCAGTGTCCCGCACTGTTTCGGACATTTCGTCGGAAATCTGGGCGGGAATCACGTCTACAGAGGTGTCGGTGATATATTTGGCGTCATAGTCGTAAAACTCGGCTCCGGAAATTATCTCACCGCAGACGGATGCGTAAGGTTCTCCGTTGCCCAGAACGGCAACTTCTATCTCGTGACCGTCAATGAATTCTTCCACCAGAACCTTGTCGTCATATTCAAGAGCTTTTTCCAGCGCAGGCAGAAGCTCGTCATTCTTCTTTACCTTGGACACGCCTACGGACGAACCTGTACCTGCAGGTTTTACAAACACAGGATATTCAAAGCAGCTTTCTATTCTGGCCACGGTCTGGTCGGCTTTTCTTGCAAAAACATCCTTTTTGACAAGCAGCCATTTTGCCTGGGTGATGCCTTCCTTGTCTGCCACCAGCTTTGTCATGGTTTTGTCCATAGCAGCTGCAGATGCCGTTACATCACTGCCTACACAAGGTATGTCTGCCAGCTGCATCAGGCCCTGAACAGAGCCGTCTTCACCGTTTTCGCCATGAAGCACGGGAAACACACAGTCGAGCTTGATGGTGCGAATCCCATCGGGAGAGAATATCACAAGTCCCTGATCCCTGACGGGAGAAATTATGGCTTTCAGGTTGTCGGGATGGGTTTCCCATTTGCTGCCGGGAAGTTCGGAATAGTCAGTTCCTCCATAAAGATACCAGATACCGTCACGGGTTATTCCAACGGGCAGAACGTTATATTTTTCTTTATCGATATTGTTCAGCACGGATTCAGCCGAACGCAGGGATACCTCGTGTTCGGGTGAAACACCGCCAAAAAGAATACAGATATTCAGCATAGTCGTTCTCCTTATTTAAATAGACTGACCCATTATATGCAATATATTAATTGAATCCACAGGATAAAACAAGTAAAACTTTGCCGCAGGTCAAATAATAATTGCCAACTGCAAAGATAACTGATATAATTTTTCCTGCAAATGGGGGATTGAATTATATGAATCTTTGTAATTTGAGCGAAATTAAAGAGCTTCTCGGCCGCCATGGGTTCCGCTTTTCCAAATCCATGGGTCAGAACTTCCTGATAGACAAGCGAGTGCCTCAGTCCATTGCCGATACCATCGAAGAGGGTGACGGCGTTCTGGAAGTCGGTCCCGGTATCGGACCTCTCACCGTGGAACTGTGCGACAGAGCGTCCAAGGTGGTTGCCGTTGAGTTGGACAAGACGCTGCTGCCGGTGCTGGACGAAACTCTGGCAGATTTCGACAACGTTACCGTTATCAACAGCGACATCCTCAAAACCGACATCAAGGCAATCGTGGACGAGCATTTTCAGGGGCTTCACCCGGTAGCTTGTGCCAATCTGCCTTATTATATCACGTCTCCGGCCATCTCCGCTCTGGTGGACAGCAAGTGTTTTGACTATATTACGGTCATGATTCAGAAAGAGGTTGCTGTGCGCATATGCGCCAAAGCAGGCAGTTCGGATTACGGCGCGTTTTCCGTCTACTGCCGGTATCATACCGAGCCGGAAATCCTGTTCCACGTGCCGCCGTCATGTTTCTATCCCCAGCCTAAGGTCACTTCTTCAGTTATTCGTCTCAAGTGCAGGAAAACTCCCCTGGTTGAAGTGGACGAGCAGCTGTTTTTCAGGATAGTCAAGCTGTCCTTTGCTCAAAGACGCAAAACCCTTGTCAACGGTCTGGCGGCAGGTCTTCCCCTGAGCAAGGCTGAAATTACGGAAATTATTACCGCCTGCGGTTATCCCGAAAACGTCCGGGGCGAAACTCTGGATGTGGAGGATTTTGCAAAGATAACAAACGCCGTTAAAGAAAGAATATAAGAAACAAATGCTGTCATTCCGAACGCCGCAGGTCAGCCTTGCTGGCCTGTGCCGGCGGAGAAATCCCCGTCTTATTGGGGATTTCTCCATCAGTCAGCTGTGCTGACATGATGTTCGAAATGACAGCTTTTTTATATTCCTATCAGCTTTATGGCATCTGCTCTGATGGATTCGATAACAGCTTCCGCCTCTTCCCTGCTTTGAGCTTTTGCCATCATGTATATTTTCAGCTTCGGCTCGGTTCCCGATGGGCGGATGATAAGCCTTGCGTTTTCACATTCGTATTCAAGAACGTCGGTGCTGTCCAGCTTGAGATGGTCGGCAATCCGAACAACAGTCATCCCGCCAATAGTTTTGACCTTCTTTTTCCTGAGCCGTGCCATTATTCTTTCGCGCAGCTTTTCACCGCCTTTTCCGGGAAGAACAATGCTCGCCGTTTTGTTTACATAATATCCATACTTGCGATACAATCCCTCCAGAGCATCCACCAGGGTCATGCTCTGTTTTTTGTGGTAAGCGGCGGTTTCGCTTATAAGCATTGCCGCTGCCACAGCGTCTTTGTCGCGGCAGTATGTGCCCGCAAGATAACCGCAGCTCTCTTCAAAGGCAAAGGTGAAAAGCTCCGGGCTTCCGGCGTCTGCCAAAGCAGAAATCATTTCACCGATGTATTTGAAACCGACGGGAACGTACCACGCTTTGCCGCCATAGCTTTCCATGATGGCGTCTGCCATAGGAGACGACACAAAGCTGCGGATCATAACGGAGTATTCATTGAGCTGATTCTTTTTGCTTCTGGCTGCCAGTATACGATCCAGGAGCAGGCATCCAATTTCGTTGCCTGTAAGAAGACGGTATTCACCGTCGTGCCTTACAGCAACACCTATCCGGTCACAATCCGGGTCGGTAGCCAGAATCAAGTCAGATTTGGAAAATTCTGCCTGCTTCAGCGCCAGCGAAAAGGCTTCTATGCTCTCGGGATTGGGGCTTGGGCAGGTAGCAAAATCAGGATCCTCCTTCATTTGCTCCGCAACCACTTCCACCTTTGCTCCAAGTCCATGAAAGAATTGGGGTACCATATACATACCTGTTCCGTTAAGCGGGGTATACAGCACGCTCAGGCCGGATATATCTTCGTCTGTTCTGCACGCCATCACCGCACGCAAATACGCTTTGAATATCTCGCTGTCCACCAGACGGACCTCACCCTTTTTGCAATGGGTGGCAAAGCTGTATCGCTTAGTGACAAAGTAATCTGTTTTCTCCATGACGGCAGCAATCTGCTTAGTAAACTTGACGGATATCTGCGCTCCGTCATTGCCAAAGCATTTGAAGCCGTTATACTGTGACGGGTTGTGGCTTGCGGTTAACATAACTCCTGCATCGCATCCCAGTTCACGAATGGCGAAGGACAGCATAGGCAGGGGTATCGGCGTTTCGAAGAGCCAAACCATGACCCCCTTTTCCGCCAGTGCGCAGGCTGCTTCTTCGGCAAATTTTCGTGAATTGTTACGGGTGTCGTAAGCGATGACTGCGGTGGAGCCTTTGCCCAGAACCTTGCCCAGTGCCAACGCTGCACGACGCACCACATGGATATTCATTCTGTTGGTACCGGCGCCCATGACTCCGCGAAGTCCTGCAGTGCCGAATTCCAGTTCGCGGTAAAAGCTGTCTGCAGTTGCAGTGAGATCGTTTTTCAGTTGTTTCAGTTCCCTCACCAGTTCAGGATTTTTGACATTTTCCATCCACTGGCGGTATCTTTTTTGTATATCCATGGCTTCCTCTAAACAAAAAAGCACACACTTAAAGGCCCCCTTGAATAAAGGGGGCTGGCATTGCAAAACCATGACGAGGATCGGCCGCCCAACGGCAACCCCTCCGTCGCGCTTTGCGCGCCACCTCCCCTTACACAGGGGAGGCTTTGGCGTGAGTGCTTTTACAAAATATTGTGCTTAAATATCCTCAATAATCGGGGATTCCTGCTTGGGCTGATAGCCGGCTGCGACACGGAATTTCTGACGGGTCTGCTTGATTTCGTTCAGAGCAGCATTGACAGCTTCTTCGGTGCGCTTGAGGTTGTCGTCAACATAGTCGTTGGTGACCTTTCTCAGCTCACGGGCCTTCATTTCGGCTTCGGAAATAATGCGCTTGGCTTCAACGTTGGCGGCTGCAACGATCTCTTCCTTGGAAATCATCTGCTTTGCTCTTTCCTCTGCCTGACGTCTGATGGATTCGGCCTCACGCTTGGCGGCCGTGACAAGCTCGTTGCGGGAATCGAGAATGGTCTTGGCCTGCTTCATTTCGCCGGGAAGCTGGCTGTTGATCTCGTCCAGAAGATCGAGCACCTTGTCTCTGTCGAGAACGCATTTGTCAGCTCCGATGGGGAAGCTCCGGGCGTCCTGCACCATTTCGTATAATCTGCTAAGCAGTTCTTCAGCTCCACTTGCCATTGGTCTGCCTCCTTAATCTTTGTACATTTTGTTCTTGATATCGTCTATTATAGCTTCGGGAACAAAGCCCGAAAGATCAGCTCTGTACCGTACCATTTCTCTGGCGGCACTGGAGCTCAAAAACACAAATTCTTTATCTGACGGCAAAAACACCGTCTCCAGGTTGGGGTTCGCTGTTTTGTTGATCAGAGCCATCTGGAACTCTATCTCGAAATCGGAAGAGTTGCGCAGTCCTTTAACAAGGACGCTGCCCTCATGATCCTTCGCATAATCAGCCAGAAGTCTTTCCGACAGTTCCACCTGCACGTTGGGAAGATGCGAGGTTACCTTGGAAATAAAATCTGCTCGTTCCTGGGATGTGAACATATATTGCTTGTCGCAGTTGACCATTACGCAAACCACAACACGTTCGAAAATAGCGGCTGCTTTTTCTATTATGTCCAGGTGTCCGAGGGTAACGGGGTCAAAACTTCCGGGGTATATGGCCGTTTTCATACTTCCTCCAGCATAAGCCTGTAAACGCTTATTACAGTCTTACCGTATTTGTAATCCCTTACCGACAGGCCGGGTTTTTCGAAGCTTTTCAGCTCACCGTCGGCAGGTCGCTCACACACTATTATACCACCACTGAGCAAAATGTCAAACTCAAGTATCAAATCCAGTGAAGTTTCCAGTAAATCACCGGCATATGGCGGGTCAAGAAAGATTATTCCGAACTTTTTCCTGCACCTTTTGAGGTAGCTTTCGGCATCGGAATTGACAACTTCTGCCTTTTTTTCCATTTTTGCGCGTTTAAGGTTTTCGCCAATAAGCTTGACCATATCCCGGCTTCGGTCTACCAGTACGGCACTTTCTGCTCCACGGCTGAGAGCTTCGATGGCCAGCTGACCTGTTCCGGCAAAAAGGTCCAGCACGTCCCGCCCGGGAACGTCAAACTGGATTATATTGAAAATGCTTTCCTTCACCTTATCGGTGGTGGGTCTTGCGGTATCACCGTTGGGTGTGAGAAGTCTTGTTCCTCTTGCTGTGCCTGTTATCACTCGCATTTTTCATCAGTTCCTTTGTGGAAATATTCGAATACCGCTTTGGCTGCAGGCTTGGGCACCACAGCCTCAAGCTCGTCCAAAGTGGCTGCCTTGATGGCTTTGATCGTTTTGAAATGCTTTAACAGTGCGGTTCGTCTGGCCTGACCCACACCGTTTATCTTTTCCAGTTCAGACTGTTTTACTTTTTTTGCTCTTAAACTTCTGTGGTATTCAATGGCAAATCTGTGGGTCTCTTCCTGAATTCTGCCAAAGAAAGAAAATACTGCCTGATTGCCGGATATGCTTATCTCCTGACCGGAGGCTGTCATCAGCGCTCTTGTGCGGTGGCGGTCATCCTTGACCATGCCGTAGACCGGGATCGCAAGACCAAGCTGTGCCAGCACATCTTCGGCTGCGGAGCACTGAGCCTGACCGCCGTCCATCAGCAGCAGGTCGGGACGTTTTTCAAACCCTTCGGACTTGTCCACCAGTCTTGTGAGCCGGCGTGTCAGCACTTCCTGCATGGCGTGATAGTCGTCTTTTATGCTCTCGTCCTTGATTTTGAAGGTTCGGTAATCCTTTTTCAGCGGATTGCCGTCCACAAACACGGTCATGCTGCCCACCATATCGGTGCCGGCGGTGTTGGACATATCGTAAGCCTCTATGCGTTTGGGGGCTTCTGCCAGATTCAGCAGCTGAGCCACCAGTTCCAGAGTTTTGTTGACACGTTCCGCTGCGGTGGTCACACGTTCCGCTTCTTCCACGGCGTTTTTGTGCGCCAGTTTGATAAGTTCGGTTTTGTCTCCCCGCTGGGGTACGGCCAGTTTGACCTTGTGTCCCCTGCCGGAAAGCAGTTGGGCAAAAAGCTCGCTGTCTTCCATGGGTTGAGGCAGGAGAATTTCTCTTGGCAGATGGGTGCGTTCCAGATAATACTGCTTAACCAGGGCAGACAGAGCCGTTTCTTCGCTTTCGGGTTCGGTAAGCCTGAATTCCTTGTCCACCAGATTGCCGCCGATGTAGTGCAGAATCACAAAACAGCCCCGATTGTCGTTGCTGTACCAACCGATAACGTCCGTATCGGCCATGGCGCCGGATACCACACGCTGCTTTTTGCCAAGGGATTCGATGGCAAGGCAGCGGTCACGCAGTTCGGCAGCCTGTTCAAATTTCAGCTCTTCGGCAGCTGCTTCCATCTGCTCGCGCAGTTCGGCGGCTGCCTGCTTGTATTTGCCTTCCAGTATCAGCTGAGCCTGACGGACGGTTTCGTAATACTGCCGCTGGCTGCCCAGTTTCTGGCACCAGCCGTCGCACTGACCCATGTGATAGTTCAAACACGGGCGGTCTTTGCCGATATCCCGGGGAAACTTTTTGCTGCAGGATGGCAGGCGCAATGTCTGCTTGATGGTGTTGATGGCGTTTTGGGTCACGGAACGTCCGCCATAGGGGCCGAAATACTTTGCTCCGTCCTCTGCAGGTTTGGAAACCATGGTTAGATTCGGATATTCCTCGTTCATGTCCAGCCGGATATAAGGATATCCCTTGTCGTCACGAAGCAGGATGTTGTATTTTGGCTGATGGAGCTTTATCAGCGAACATTCCAGCACCAGCGCTTCAAACTCGCTCTGGGCTATTATAACGCTGAAATCGTGGATGTTCCTGACCATGGCTCTGGTCTTTTCGGAATGGCCGGCAGAATCCACGAAATACTGGCTCACCCGGTTGCGCAAAGCCTTGGCTTTGCCCACATAGATGACTTTGCCGTTTTTGTCTGCCATGATATAAACTCCCGGTGCCAGCGGCAGGTCGTGAGCTTTTTGTTTCAGTTGTTCAAAATCGGGCAAAAAATCACCTCTTTTTCAGTTGACAGGTAACAATTATTAATTATTAGATTTGAAAAACCAATATTGTCATGCAGCCAGGCAACCGGCAGAAC
>JAZULX010000056.1:0-3564 GCA_045603325.1 Oscillospiraceae bacterium
ACGTCTGCATAACATATCCCGACCATATAGCCACCTATATGACGGGTCACAACACGGTGGTGGCGCTGGACGAACTGTTTGGCCACGAAAAGTACGGCCTTGGTGGAAGTGATGTCAGGTTCGATTCGCCCACACAGCAGGAGATCGTTCCCCAGTTTCTGTCAGAGTGCGCGATAGACGGTCAGTATTACGCAATACCCTATATGCGCTCCACAGAAGCGTGTTATGTAAACAAAACCTACGTTGAGGCCCTGGGTTACGAGCTGCCGGAAGTGCTGACATGGGACTTTGTGTGGGAGGTTTCCGAGGCCGCCATGGCCATGAACGAGGATGGAACCTATAAGATAAACGGCCAGAACGTCCTGATACCTTTCATTTATAAGTCCACCGACAACATGATGATCCAGATGCTGCGGCAAAAGGAAGCGGGATATTCCACCGAAGACGGTGAGATTCTTATCTTCAACGACACCACCAGGGAACTGCTTTACACCGTGGCCGAGCACGCCAAAACCAAAGCGTTTTCCACCTTCAAGATTTCCAGCTATCCTGCAAACTTTTTGAATGCGGGTCAGTGCATTTTCGCGGTGGACTCCACTGCAGGTGCCACCTGGATGGGCAGTGATGCGCCCCTGATAGATATTGCCGAGGACAAGCTGGTGGAGTTTGAAACCGAGGTTATGCTTATTCCTCAGTTCGACACCGAAAATCCCCGGATGATATCCCAGGGACCCTCAGTCTGCGTGTTCAACAAAGCCGATCCCCAGGAAGTTCTGGCGTCATGGCTGTTTGCCCAGTATCTGCTGACCAACGATGTCCAGATAGCTTACTCCCAGACCGAGGGCTATGTGCCCGTAACTATCAAGGCTCAGGAAAGCGCCGAATACACGGACTACATCTCCCGTATCGGCGAGGACAACGACCTGTATTACGATGTCAAGATAAAGGCATCCCAGCTGCTGATGGACAACACGGACAACACCTTTGTAACCCCGGTGTTCAACGGTTCCGCATCTCTGCGTGATGCTGCCGGCCAGATGATAGAAAACACCACAAAATCCGTCAACCGCAAGCAGGAAGTCAACGACGAGTATTTCGAAGAACTTTTTACCGACATGACTTCGCTGTACCGGCTGGACCAGAACGCAGACACTCTTGCCGTCAGCAAGGATGATATGGGGCCGCTGCCCACAACGTCGGTTATTCTGCTGACGTCCCTTGGAGCAGTGTGGGTACTGATAATCTTTTATGCCGCCTATGGGTGGATAAAGAAGAAAAAAGAACAAAATTGAACATTTTGAATCCAAACCAATATTGATTTCTGGAAATATAAGTGTATAATATGGATGTCAAAATATCGTGCGGAAACACCGCACAGGAATTTGAAATGGAGACAAAAACATGAAGAAATTGATCGCACTTATGATGGCTCTCGTTCTGGTGCTTGCCTTTGCCGGCTGCGCCAAGACCGAAGAAGCTCCCGCTGCTGAAGAAGCTGCACCCGTTGAAGAAGCTCCTGCTGTTGAAGAAGTAGCTGACGTTAAGGGCGAAGGCGTTATGACCTACGCTGAGTACGCTGCTGCCGAGCTGGACGCTGAAGTCGTTATCGAAACCTACGTTCAGGGCACACAGTCCTGGTGGGACAACAAGGTTACCGCCTACACCCAGGACAAGGACGGCGCTTACTTCCTGTATGAAATGGCTTGCTCCGAAGAGGACTTTGCCAAGCTGGAAGTCGGCACCAAGATCAAAGTCACCGGTTACAAGAGCGAATGGGCAGGCGAAGTTGAAATCATTGACGCCACCTTCGAAATCCTTGAAGGCAGCTACGTTGCCGAACCCATGGACGCCACCGATCTGCTGGGCAAAGATGAACTCATCGACCATCAGAACAAGCTGGTCTCTTTCAAGGGCATGACTGTTGAAGCCATCTCCTACAAGAACGACGAACCCGGCGATGACATCTATGTCACCCTCAGCAAGGACGGCGCTTCCTACGAATTCTGCGTAGAAGTTTACCTGACCGGCCCCGAATCCGAAGTTTACACCACCGTCGGCACTCTGGCTGCAGGCGACGTTGTAGACGTTGAAGGCTTCCTGTACTGGTACGAGGGCGTCAACCCCCACATCACTTCCATCGCTGTTGCTCAGTAATTGATCATGAAGCAAAAAAGCTCACCTCAACCGAGGTGACCTTTTTTGTGTGCAGCGCTGTCATCCGGGGGATCCCTCCGGCATTTTCAATGCCGTTCGGGATGACAGCTTGGCTTGTTACTTATTCACAGCTTCCAGTGCGTTGTAGTATTTGCTTGCGCATTGGGAATACAGCTGCATGAATTCTGCGTTGTCGGTTTGTTTAAGACTCAGCAGATAGTCGTGGGGATGAACCTGAGTTCCTTCTTCGTCCAGCAGGGTTATGGCCAGGTTGGAGCAGTGGTCGGCCACACGCTCAAAGTTGTTGATGCAGTCGTTGAAGATAAATCCCAGCTCCAGAGTACACTGGCCGTTCTGCAAACGTTGAATATGGTGCATTTTCAGCTCGGCAGTCAATGCATCGATAACCTCTTCCAAAGGTTCAACCATTCTGGCCTTTTCGGCATTGCCATTGCAAATAACATCCTGAGTAAGCTGGGCGATTTCAAGCACGGCATCAATACATACGCTCAGTTCCTTGACTGCCTGGTCGGAGAAATTTTTGTTCTTGCCGGCCAGATCCTGAGCCAGTTCTGCGATGTTTACCGCATGGTCGGAGATACGTTCCAGATTGCTCAGACTGTTGAGATATCTGCCGGATATCCGGGTTTCCTTGTCGCTCAGCTCTTTCTTTGTCAGCTGAACCAGATAGGCCCCCAGCTGATCTTCAAAGTGGTCAACCCTGTCTTCGCGGCTCATGATTTTGTCGAACTTGACCTGGTCGAATTTACTCAGCAGGGAAATTGATTTGTTGAGGTTCTTGAAAGCGGCATTGGACATCTGCATAAGTGTTTTGCCGCACTGCTCAAGAGCCAGAGTGGGGTAATCCAGGAAACGCTCGTCCAGCAAAGTGACTTCGTATTCGTCGTCCTCGTCGGTCTTTTTCTCCTTGATGATGGCGGTAACCAGCTTTTCAAGGAGAGGTGCACAGGGAGTGAGGATAACGGTGGCGGCAACTTTATATACCGTGTTGACAATGGCGATGCCCATGCTTGTGGCTGTGGCTGACATGAAATCCAGCCCCACAACGGTGTGGACTATGTAGAAAGGCACCATCAGCAGGACGGAACCGGCAAGGTTGAAGAAGAGGTAAACAAAAGCGGCACGTTTGCCGTTGACGTTGGCACCGATGGCAGACAGCAGCACAGGTACGCAGGCACCGATACACATGCCGAGAACCATGGGCACGGCAACTTCATAGCGGATAACACCGGTGACCGAAAGAGCCTGCAGGATACCGATGGAGGCGGAACAGCTCTGAATAACCGCGGTAACGGCAATGCCAACCACGATGGCAACAAGAGGATTGGAAACGGCAGAAATGAAGTTGAGGAATGCGGCGCTTTCTTTCAGAGGAGCCATGGCACCGCT
>JAZULX010000057.1:0-4649 GCA_045603325.1 Oscillospiraceae bacterium
TTTTACAAGAAATAACAAAAAAGCGGTTCGGTCAGGAGCGCCCGAATGTCTTTTTTATGAATTTTACTCTCCTCTGCTGGGGAGTTTGATGGTGGCGGGAACTTCCTGTTCGATATTGCCGGCGAAGTCTTCCACCCAGCAGATCATGTCCACATAGTGGCCGCCGCCTTCACCGATGTATTTGTCGTAAACGTAGCCCTTGGTGATATAGGCGTCGTAACCCTGACCGTGGCTGTTGACAAATTTGTCTTTCATATAAGGCACCTTCAGGAGCTCGGAGGGACGATAGAAATCAGCAGGGAAGTGGTTGAACTGATCCTCGGGCTTTGCATCGTTGACAAAACGCCAGCCCAATTTGGTTACAAAACCGCTGTCGCCGCACCAGTTGGTTATCATACGGGTGGCCAGCAGCTTACCGTGGTAGTTGTAAAGCCCGGCGTAGCCGTTTACGTCCCAGTGATGGCTGGAGGAGGAGTAAAGACCCTTGTCGTCCTTGCGACCGGGATTACCTGCCAACAGCTTTTCGCGCAGGCTCCCGTCGTTGAAGCGCAGGTTGTCCCAGATGGCCATGTTGCGCAGGATAACGTTGCTGTACTGAGGGGGTTCGCAGGTGGGAGTGGGCTCGTCGCCGATGTTGACATCTTCCCAGTACAGAGGTTCGCTGCCGCGGACCTTTTCGTTGCGCCAATAGGTTTTCATGGTTTCGTAATCTTCGTCGGTGTAGATGTGCTGGGGATGAGCAAAACCGCCCATCATGGGAGGGGGACCACCGGCAGGAGCGCCGCCTTCACCGCCCTGGGGAGGACCACCGGCGGGAGGACCGCCTGCAGGGGGACCGGCAGGAGCGGGATCCTTGGTCAGGGTTTCGGGCCAGCGACGGATGCACTTTGCCACAACTTCGCCGGCTTCGTTGAAAACTTCGCACTCATTAATCATGATGAGTATGCGCTTGTGGTAACCTTCTGCGGGAGTGGCGTCGTAAAAATCACACTTGACGGGGCCCATGGTCAGCTTGTCACCGGGATAAATGGGCTGGAAGTACTGGTCCTCATGGTCATAGCCGTCGCCCACATAGCTGGTGCCGTCAGGCCTGCCTACGCTGCCCAGCTCATTGGGGAAAGTGCTGCGAACTTCAATGGAAAGGTAGCCGGGCATGGCAGGAACGTCCTTGTATCCGGCCTTTTTTGCATATTCGGGGTCGGTGAACAGGGGGTTGAAACCGTCCCAGCACTTGGCAAACAGACGGATGGTCCAGTCGTCCAGGGGAGGAACCTTTGCCAGACCTTCAAACAGCAGTGGCATCTCGCCGTTTTTGTACCGTTCAATGGCCGCTTTTTCTTCATCGGTATAAACACCGGGATAGAACAGCTTTACTTCACTCATTTTTCTTTTCCTTTCTTCGATGTTAAGGATACTACATAAATTCTACCATAAAGAAGAACCCGATACAAGTAAAAACCGGGTGTTTCCTTGGAAACACCCGGTCGGCGTGTCAAAAATAGTCTTTCAGACTATTTTGACACGGATTTTTCGTCCTTCTGCAGCTGAGTTTTGGCAAAGCCAAAACTCACGAAGTCAGCTTTGCTGACTTTATGCACATCAAAATCCCTCTTTGTAGGAATTATTCGCACATTTGCAAACTGCAAAGAGAAATTTCCGGTATGCAAATGCAACGCATTTGCATGAGCTGCACGGGAATTTCATATTTGTCTTTTTTCGCTGACTTCGTCAGCGAACTCTACGAGGTTTTTTGACACCATCACTAAGGCAGTCCCGCAATTGCGGGACTGCCATTTTTTACAGTTGTCCTTTGAGATGCTCCAATACTTGCTGATATACCGTTTCTCTGTTTTCCTCCGTGAGATAAAAACAGCGACAGTTGGAATGATTTCTAACTGCTTCGAGATAAGGCCTGTCTTTGTTCTTGACTGCGGCTATTATGGGAATATCTCCGTTCAGCAGAGACAGCACGGCATCGCAAAAATCGTTGGATACCGTTTCCATTATTCCAAGTTCGTCCATGACAATTATATGACCATCGGGAACAGGTAATTGGAGCTTTTTTGCGAACCGGTCAAAGGCATCTTTGTTTATGCCAAAAACCTTTTGGTCGCAGTAGCCCACAAGGTTTTTTTCGGATCGAACGTATCTGCCTGCTTCATAAATGTAAACCGGACAGCCTTGGCTACCGTCAACCGTGGGATTTTCTTTTTTGGTTTCAAATCCCCATACAGGAACCCCAAGTTCGGAAACGACACGGCGTATAAGAGTGCTTTTGCCAACGCCCTGACCACCAATTATCAAAGTGTGCATAACATTACCTCAAAAATGCGTTTGCGGTGATGGTTTCGTACTGCTCATCGGTCAAGGTGCAGCCATAGAACAGTTTGTAGTATTCTATGATATCAGCCTTGACATCATAGTCACAGTAGTCGGGATACAGCACGGCGGTAAGCCATATCATGCCAAGATAACGCTGGACTGATGGGGGCATACCCATCCAGTTATAGGGAACTTCGGGGATCTCCACATAATTACTGCTGCTGACTGCATGGATATTGTTCCAGATTTCGACTGTTGACACTGTGTCGTAAATGCTGCCGGGGTCGAAAACAATAAAATCCGGGTTCCATAGTGCGATTTGTTCCATGGTAACTTCGTTGCCTAAGCCTCTGCCTGTTGGGTTCTCCACAACTGCCAGATTGTTTGTAAGCATGTCGATAAGCTCGGCATGGTAGGAGCCGCTTGCAAGTACGTTCAGACCCTCTTCGCCCAGAACATACAGGGCGTTCACCTTGTTGTCGCCCACCTTTTCCATAATGTCGGAGGTGCGGCTGTAAACCTTTTCACAAAACTGAGCCAGCTGTTCGCCCTTTTCTTCCCTGCCCAAAAGCTTGCCGAGGGTGCGGTAAGTTTCGGGCATTGTTTCAAGCGTTGCGGAAATGAACACGGTGGGGATAGTAGTTTGTGTCTGAAGAGTATTCAGATCCTCGGAGGTGGAGTCTTTGGGTTCGCCAATGTCTATGATAAGCTGGGGAGCGGCCAAAGCAAGCTGCTCAATGTTCAGGTCGGCTGAACTGTACAGATTTCCAAAAACAGGCAGCTTGTAATAGGATTCGTCAATGATGCCTTTGGCATTTTCCTGCAGATCGCCGGCAAGGCCCACAAACATTTCGGGAGCAATGGCAAACAACACGATTTGTGCCAGAGAACCGGAAGGGACGATGCGGCTGATGGTTGCGGGAAGTTCGATTTTTCTGCCTGCATCATCGGTGAAAATGCGGGTTTCGGACGCTTCTGCATGAGAACTATCCGCATCGGGATTGCTGCTGCAGGCAGCAAGGCTGAAAAGCATGGCGAGTGCCAGCAGCAGGGATAAGAGCTTTTTCTTCACTTGATTTTCCTCCCTTTCATTGTTTGTTATATTTTCTTCGGAACGCAGACGCGGACTTCGTCGTTCCGCATACTGCTGACTTCCACATCAACACCGTAAAGGGTGGATATGACATTATTGTTTATAGTGTCCTGAGGTGTGCCCCAGGCCAGGATCCGGCCATCGTACATGGCCAGAACCATGTCGGAATACATATATGCCTGATCGGGGTCATGGGTGGACTGGATGACGGCGTATCCGTCCTTTGTCAGGTTTCGTACCGTCTGCATGACCCGGATACGGTTGCCGAAGTCCAGACTGGCAGAAGGCTCATCCATAACAAGGATTTTTGCGCTCTGGGCTATGGCTCTTGCAATGAGCGTAAGCTGACGTTCACCACCGCTGATGTTGCCGTAGCTGCGGTCTTTCAGATGCAGGATGCCCAGCCGTTCCATGGCGGATTCGGCCAAATTCTGCTGAGCCTTGCCCGGTGAGGAAAACTGCCCCAGCTGAGCAGTGGTGCCCATAAGAACCATGTCCAGCACAGAGAAATTGAACACGGGGTTATGAGACTGAGGAATGTACGCAATATGTTTCGACAACTGTGCTGCGCTCATAGTGGATATGTTGTCACCGTCAATGTTTACGGTGCCGGATGAAGGAGTAAGCAGCCCAAGCATACAGCGGAACAGGGTGCTTTTGCCCACACCGTTAGGACCGAGAACGGAGAGAAAACTACCGTATTCGGCGCTGAAGCTGATATCTTTCAGAACCTGCCTTTCTCCATAGGAGAAGCAGAGATTTTCAACTTTTATGCTCAATACCGTTCACCGTCCCTTGAAATGAGATAAATGAAGAAAGGTGCGCCAATAAACGAGGTGAGAATACCGATGGGGATCTCAGTAGCCAGCAGGTTTCGGGAAATGTCGTCCACCAGCAGCAGGAAAATTGCGCCGAACAGCATGGATGCAGGCATCAGATGGCGATAATTGTTGCCCACCATCCTGCGTGTCAGGTGAGGTATCACAAGACCGACCCAGCCGATAACGCCGCTGACCGCCACACTTGCGGCAGTTACAAGGGTGGAGCAGAGTATGACCACGGTTCTGAGCCGTTTTGCGTTGACACCCATGGTCTGAGCTTCGTCGTCGCCAAAGGTCAGGATGTTAATGCGCCAACGCAGGAGAAACAGGGGAACAAGGCCGATTGCCATGGGGATAAGGGCAAACTTTACGTCATCGGGAGAAGTGCCGTTCAGGCTGCCCATGAGCCAGTA
>JAZULX010000058.1:0-4986 GCA_045603325.1 Oscillospiraceae bacterium
TGTGTACAGAGCGGCCTTGATGAAGTTGGTCAGGTGGGAGCACAGAACGTTGGACTGTGCAGCAACAGCGCCCCACTGCCAACCGCCGATGTTGATCTGGTAGGCAGGCATGTTGAAGTTGATGAAGAAAGCGAAAACACCAAATGCGCTGTAAAGAATAAAGCGGATCCAGGTGCTGGCGCTGTACTTCTTCAGGGTGGTGGTAGCGGCCATAAGACAGCATACTCCTTTCTCTACACTAAAGGTTTTTTAACTATATTATTATGGCATTTGCCTCAAAATGTGTCAACATGTTTATTTTGACATGATTACAGCTACAGTGCAAAGCACTGTAGCTGTAATCATGTAGGGGTTAGGATATAGGATTTAGGGATTAGGGGCTTGTTGTCATTTCGAACGTTGCGGAGCAACGGAGAAATCCCCAAATGACTGCAGTCAGGTGGGTAATGGCTGGGGATCCTCACGGGCACTTTGTGCCCTCAGGATGACAATGTATCTTTTATACTTCCATAATTACCGGCAATATCATGGGATCGCGCTTGGTTTTTCTGTAAAGGTATTCGGAAAGTTCGGCTTTCAGGCGGCCTTTGATGGCGTTGTAATCGGGTTTGCGGTCGTCGAGACACAGCTCGATGGTGCTCTGCGCCAGCAGACGCAGTTCTTCCATCAGCTGCTCGGATTCCTTGACGTAAACAAAACCGCGGGTGATGATATCGGGGCCGGACATGAGCATGCCGTAATCGTCGATGGCGGCCACCACGACTATCATGCCGTCCTGAGCCAGATGGCGGCGGTCACGCAGAACAACGCTGCCTACGTCGCCTACGCCGTAACCGTCTACCAGCACATTGCCGGAGGGAACGGAGCCTGCCAGCTTGCAGCTTTTTTTGCTCAGCTCGATGACACGGCCGTTTTCCGCAATGACAATGTTCTCGTGGGGAGTACCCACCTGCTCGGCCAGCAGGGCGTGGAACTTCAAATGGCGCTGCTCACCGTGGACGGGGATGAAGAACTTGGGTTTGACCAGCGCATGCATGATCTTCAGTTCTTCCTGGCAGGCGTGACCGGAGACATGGAGGTCAGCCAGCTTGTCGTAAAATACTTCTGCACCCTTGCGGTACAGCTCGTTGATAACACGGCTTACGCCGACTTCGTTGCCGGGAATGGCTGAAGCGGAGATAATTACCCGGTCGCCGGGGCCGATTTCCACCTGACGGTGGCCGGTAAAAGCCATGCGGTACAGGGCGCTCATGGTCTCACCTTGAGAACCGGTGGTGATGATAACGGTTTTTTCCTTGGGCAGCTTTTTCAGCATTGCCATGTCCACCAGAGTGTCGGCAGGGATCTTCATATAGCCCAGTTCGGTGGCAACTCTTGTGGCATTTTCCATGCTGCGGCCGGTGATGCCGACCTTGCGGCCGTATTTGTGGGCCACGTCGATAACCTGCTGCAGACGATGGATGTTGGATGCGAAGGTGGTTACGATGATTCGGCTGTCACAGTCCTTGAACAGGGCGTCAAAACTTTCGCCCACCTTGCTTTCGGAGGTGGAGTAGCCCTTGCGTTCAACGTTGGTGGAATCGCACAGCAGAGCAAGCACGCCCTTTTTGCCAAGAGCGCCAAGTCGTGCAAGGTCGATAAATTCGCCGTCGATGGGAGTGGGGTCGATTTTAAAGTCGCCTGTGTGGACAACGGTGCCCATGGGAGTGCCGATGGCAAAGGCCACGGAATCGGCGATGGAGTGGTTCACATGGATGAACTCCACGCTGAAGCAGCCTGCCTTGACAGCTTCGCCGGCTTCAACGGTGCGCATTTTGGTTTTTTCCAAAAGACCGTGTTCCTCCAGCTTTATCTCGATAAGGCCGGCAGTAAGGCGGGTGGTGTACACGGGAGCATTGACCTCTTTGAGAACATAGGGCAGTGCGCCGATGTGGTCTTCATGACCATGGGTGATGAAAAAACCTCTGACACGGTCGCGGTTTTTTACAAGGTAAGTGATGTCGGGGATGACCAGGTCAACGCCCAGCATATCGTCGTCGGGAAAACCCAGACCGCAGTCCACAACGATGATATCGTCCTGATATTCGTAAACGGTCAGGTTTTTTCCTATTTCGTTAAGTCCCCCCAGGGGAATGATTTTAAGCTTGGATGCCATTAATATATAAAACTCCTTTGGTTGATAATTAATTGTAGGGGCTGGCGCCTCGACAGCCCGTTGTTTGTCAAAATGAGCGCAGCAAAACCAAAGACACCCGTATTCCGGCTTCGGCCCCGTCACGCCGTTGCTGAAAAATATCGTTTGTCTCTCAGATATGGCGGGCAGAGCCTGCTGCCCGTTTTGGTTGCGCCGGACACCACCGCCCGGCTGCGCTATGACGTAGTATACCACAAATGTATGTAAAAGTATACATAAATTTGTCGGCTGAAAAAAAGCAGGGCAAAAAATTTGCCCTCTCACGAAGAGTGAGCGGGCAAAATAGAATATGTATTTTATCAAAAAAGGAGAAACTCGCCGTTTTCTTTCAGCTTGTTGTTGATGTTGGAAACGCTGTCGCCGTTGATGATGCCGTGCATTATGATGGCGTCCCTGCGAACTTTTGTGTAAAGCTGGGCATATCCGGACTTTTTCAGCACTCCCTGAGTTTCGTCCAGTGTTGCGGCAAGAGCGATGCACAGGCACAGAACCTTGTCTCTTGTGGGGGTGCGCCGGCCTGAAAAAATCTGATGGAGATATACTTCGCTGACGTGTGCTCGGGCAGCCAGTTCAGCCTTGGAGATGTTTTTTTCTTTAAATATCTCGTTAAGAGCGTCCTGCACATTTACGGTCTCAAAGTTATTCTCGTTTTGGGAAAGGAAACTGTCTAGGTCGCAGGCTGACATCAGCTCCTGATTCAGGTCGTCAGTATTCTTATAGCTCAAAAATACCACCTCACGGTTCGCGTTGAAAATTGTGTGTAATTTTTGTAAAATTTATATTACAATACTAATTGTACTATTTTTTGACCGAAAAACAATATGCTCGGAGCATAGTTAGGGTGATAAAAATTTATACATTTCTGAAAAAATCCATAGATTCGCTGTTCGAAACCGAAAAACTGCTAAAGCAAAGTCCCCGGGGCAGCGTGCATTTGATTCGCCACAAAGCCAGCGGCAAAAAATATGTATTTCGCCAGTATGCCGGAAGCTGCGAGGTGTACAAAAAACTGATAGCGGTCAAAAGTCCGTATTTGCCGCAGATTGCGGAAGCGGCGGAAGAAAACGGCCGGTCTGCAGTGCTGGAAGAATACATCAGCGGCGACAGCCTGGCGTTTTTGATACAGGGCGTACGCCTGACCGTTGACGAAACGAAGAAAATCATCACACATATCTGCAAAGCTCTTTGGGTGCTTCATTCCATGGGCGTTGTCCATCGGGACATCAAGCCGGAGAACGTAATCATCCGGGGCAGCGATGCCGTTTTGATAGATTTTGACGCTTCCCGTACATATAAGCCGGAGCTGGATAACGATACTCAGGTCATGGGAACCACGGGTTATGCCGCACCGGAGCAGTTCGGCATCAATCAGACCGATGCCCGGGCGGACATATATTCCCTGGGCGTGATGATGAACATTATGCTCACAGGTATGCATCCCACCAAAAAGCTGGCGTCGGGGAAAATGGGGCGTATCATCCAGAAATGCACCAACACCAGCCCGGCAAAGAGATATCAGAACGTGCAGGAACTGATGAACGCACTTCGATGAGAGGTAAAAATGAGTAAGTTTTGCAAATACTGCGGAGCCGAGCTGCCTGACGAGGCGTCGTTCTGCCCGGTATGTGCCGCCGATCAGGTGGTCAAGGCAGAAGTGGAGATCCCGAAACCCCGGAAAAAGAGAATATTTGCCGCAATTATTGCCGGTGCGGCTGTTGTTATCGCTGCGGCAGGTCTTTGGGCGGTATTCAATACAGTACCGGAGAGCCCGGAACCTGCGGTATCCGAAGCAGTGGTCAAAGAGGTTGAAGCTTCACCTGAACCGACAGCCGAAGAAGTGCCGGAGCCATCTCCAGCAGAAACAGTTCCGAAACCGTCACCCGTGGAAGAATCGGAACAACTGCCCTCGCCCGAACCTTCTCCCATAGCGGAAGTTGTACCATCTCCGACTCCTGTGGCGGAAGAACCGGAAGAAGCTCCCGCAATCAATAACAGCGCAGTGAATACCGCAGAGCCGGAAAACAGCCTGTGGTACACCAAAAGCCCGGGGCCGCGAAGAGAATTCAGCGGAAGCGCCGCTGCGCTCAAAGGTGACACCTGGTACTTTAAGTTTTACGAAACAGAAGAATCCGACACTCCCCTGGCAGGCATACTGGCAACCGACGACCCAAGTGTTATCAGTTTGACGCAGAACGATTACGGCGAATGGGATGCTGTAATGGAAGCCGCCGGCACCGCCACACTGACCTATATTTCAGACAGTGACGGCGAAATGTATTCAATGGATGTAACGGTCGTTGATCAGAAGCTGCCCTTTGACCCGGGTCCTCCGGCGGTTGCTCCGCCCGAAAGCAGTCTCCAAAGCGGCAGCACTTATCACCTTACCTTTGACAAGTTTACGGTTCCGGTGGGCGGCAATTTCGGCACAGGAGCTCAAGGCCCCCACAGAATCGGCGTGTACAAAGATGGGATGCGGATAACGGATTTCAGCTATACCTTTGAAGATCCCGAAGCCTGCGAACTGTATATCGACAGCGAGGGCTACCTGATGCTGACCAATGTACTGGGCGGAGAATATCAACTGACCATAACCGTGGACAGCGATGTGCTGAACTTCATGTGGATCGGCGGACCCCGCAGAAGCGAGGATACGGGTTACGATTCCGGCATTGCCCTTGGTTTTCTGAACTTCCACGTCACCCCCGGTGCAACCTTTGGCGGCGGAGGTCCGGAAACATATTACGCAGATGTGATTTTCAACGATATGCGCATCACCGATTACACCGTGGAAG
>JAZULX010000059.1:0-1782 GCA_045603325.1 Oscillospiraceae bacterium
AGTGGCGTAAGCGTAGTGCTCCCCAGCAAGGGCAAATAATTGTACCCCAAAAGCTGTGGTCAGTTTTGACCACAGCTTTTTTGTTTGACGCGCTAAATGTTCAGAATGTGATGCATGTGTGCGGTTTGTATTATTTCGGTGGAGGCTTGACGATTTGCTCACAATCTGATAATATTTATAGTGCAAAATGTTTAACAACAAGCATTATTTTTTAAGTGGTTTTGTTCATTTCGTTTTGCGCAGTATGATAACACATTGTGTTAATTTAAGGAGGAAAATATGAAAAGACGCAAAGTATTGGCATTGCTTCTGGCTCTGACCATGCTTGTGGCCATGCTTGCCGGCTGTGCCGGTAAGGAAGAAGAAGCTCCCGCTTCCGAAGCCCCTGCAGCATCCGAAGCACCTGCCCCCGAAGCACCTGCCCCCGAAGAAGCTCCTGAAGAAGCTCCTGTCGAGGAAAAGGGTGAATACGACATCGCAGGAACCTACAATGATGATGGTACGTACACCTCTTGGGGTGGTATAACCTATCCTCTGGGTGAAGTTGGCGATTCCGGTGAGGATTCCGACTATCACCTGACTTTCTTCTGCCCCTTTTGTTTCTTTGATCAGGGCGTCGACACCTACAACGATCTGCCCCGTCGTGCCGACATATTGGAAGCTACCGGCGTGTTCTTCGAATTCCATGAAGTTGGCTTCTCTGTTGCTTCCGAGCAGTTTAACCTGATGTGTGCCGCAGGCGATCTGCCCGACCTTGTTCAGGTTGGCCAGTATGTTACCGGCGGTGTTGGTCAGGCTCTTGAAGAAGAGTATATCTATGACCTGACTGACCTTGTTGAAGAACATTGTCCCGACTGGTGGGCAGCTCTGCAGAATACCAACAAGATCACTATTGACACTTCCTACACTGAAGGTCATATTCTTCAGATCACCACTATTCAGAACGAATACATCAACGATATGGGTTCTCTTACCCGCGGTGACTGGCTGGAAGAGATGGGACTTGAATCTCCCGAGACTCTGCAGCAGTTCGAAGATTACCTCTATGCCATCCAGGCCGAGTACGATCCCGAGTATCCCATCTTCGTTCCCACCACTGCAGTTATCCCTGATATGCAGGCTGCATTCAACAGCGCCATTTTCCAGATTGGCAGCTCCACTGTTTCCACTTATCTGGATGGCGATATCGTCAAGTCCGGCATGATCTCCGATGGTTACAGAGACTACCTTGAGTGGTTCAAGCAGCTGTATGACGACGGCATTGTATATCGTGAGTTCTACACCACCGACCTTTCCGAAGAAGAACAGTTTGGCCTTATCGGCAAGGGCGAAGGCGGCGTATGGAACAACACTTCCGGCTCTCTGGAAGCTGCTGCTCTGTATCTCAACGATGAAAACAAGGATATGTACGCCGAACCTATCCCCAAGACCATCAACGATGAAGGCGTCTATGACTTTGGCGCTGAGATCAAGCTGGCCGACGAAGGTTACTCCATCACCACCAACTGCGAATATCCCGAAATCGCTCTGCAGTTCTATAACTGGTTCTTCACTGAGCCCGGCTCCATCCTGGCTAACTGGGGTGCCGAAGGCGTTTCCTTCGACTATGACGAAGAAGGCAAACCCTACTGGCGTGAAGAGATCATCGGACCCGACGCAGGCACATGGGATATGTGGCTCGCTGTTTGGAAGAACTGCCCCTACCTCGAAGACGTATGGGTAATGTTTGCCACCAACACCGATCAGGAAAACAAGTGCCTTGAGGTCTGGAACCGCAACGAC
>JAZULX010000060.1:0-6848 GCA_045603325.1 Oscillospiraceae bacterium
ACGCTTCCATGATGCCGGCTATCGTAAATACCGTCATTGTTGTTGGACTGACCCTGCTGGCATCGGTGCCGTTGGGCGTGTTCTCTGCCATTTACCTTACGGAATACTCCAAACGCGGCAGCAGACTTGTGGCACTTGTGCGCATGACAGCCGAAACCCTTTCGGGCATACCGTCCATCGTTTACGGGCTGTTCGGATACCTGGTATTCAACGTCACCCTGGGCATGGGATATTCGCTGCTGGCAGGCATTTTCACCCTGACCATCATGGTGCTGCCCACCATCCTGCGCACCACGGAAGAAGCCATCAAGGCCGTGCCGGACATGTACCGCGAAGGCAGTTTCGGGCTTGGTGCAGGGCGGCTGAGAACCGTGTTCCGGATCGTTCTGCCTGCAGCAGCTCCGGGAATACTGTCCGGCGTGATACTTGCCATGGGCAGAATGGTGGGCGAGACAGCGGCGCTCATCTTCACCGCCGGCACCGTCACCGGCATGGCCAAAGGTCTGCTGGGTTCGGGCCGCACACTTTCGGTCCACATGTATGCCCTGCTGAACGAAGGTCTTTACATGGACGAAGCCTATGCCACCGCCGTTGTTCTGATGGTTATGGTGCTGGGTCTGAACGCACTGTCCGGATACGCAGCAAGGAGGTTTACAAACAATAATGTTTAAATTTGAAATAGATGATCTGAAGTTGTATTACGGCGATTTTCAGGCACTCAAGGGAGTTAATCTTCACATTCCCGAAAAAGAGATCACCGCATTTATCGGCCCTTCCGGCTGCGGAAAATCCACCCTTCTGAAAACTCTGAACCGCATGAACGATCTGGTGGAAGGCTGCAGCATAACCGGCAAGGTTTTGCTGGACGGCGAGGATATATTCGGCGGCATGGATGTTAACCTGCTTCGCCGACGGGTGGGCATGGTGTTTCAGAAACCCAATCCTTTCCCCATGAGCATTTACGACAATATTGCATACGGTCCCCGAACCCACGGAGTGCGGAAAAAAGCCGAACTGGACGAAATCGTGGAGCGTTCCCTGCGAGGAGCCGCCATCTGGGACGAAGTCAAGGACAGGCTGAAAAAAAGCGCTCTGGGCATGTCCGGCGGACAGCAGCAGAGGCTGTGCATCGCAAGGGCTTTGGCCGTAGAGCCGGAGGTGCTGCTGATGGACGAGCCCACATCTGCGCTGGATCCCATATCCACCATGAAAATCGAAGAACTGGCCGAAGAACTCAAAAAGCAATACACCATCATCATGGTAACCCACAATATGCAGCAGGCTGCCAGAATTTCCGACAAGACCGCCTTTTTCCTGATGGGCGAGGTCATCGAATACGGCGACACTCAGCAGCTTTTCTCAATACCCAAAGACAAACGCACGGAAGATTACATTACAGGGAGGTTTGGCTGATGAGAACACGGTTCGACCAGCAGCTGGAGCTGCTTAATCAGGAGCTTACACAAATGGGAGCCTTGTGCGAATATGCGATTTCCGTTGCCGCAAAGGCTTTTCTGGATAACGACAAGTCACTGCTGCCGGCGGTTTTCAGCGCCGACAGTGAGATAGATCAAAAGGAACGGGACATAGAATCCCTGTGTCTGAAACTGCTGCTCCAACAGCAGCCTGTGGCAAAGGATCTGCGTGTCATTTCTTCTGCCATGAAAATGATATCCGACATGGAGCGCATCGGCGATCAGGCATCGGATATAGCGGAGATAACCCGTCATCTTGGGGAACTTGATATCAACTCCCGGCTCCATATCGGCGACATGGCCCGATCCACCATCAAAATGGTGACCGACAGCGTGGCAGCTTTCGTCCGGAAAGACCTTGTGGCCGCCAGAGCCGTTATAGAATACGACGACGTGGTGGATGAGCTTTTCGACAAGGTGAAAAGCGAGCTGGTGGAGCTGCTTCGGGATGACAGTGCGGCCAGTTCACTGTGTCTCGATATGCTGATGATCGCAAAGTACTTCGAGCGTATCGGCGACCATGCCACCAACATAGCCGAATGGGTAGAGTTTTCCATCACCGGCGAGCATTTCGACTGACTGAAAAAGAAAAAAGGTGCGGAAAGATAATTGCTTCTTTCCGCACCTTTTGAGTTGGAGCCTTACTGGGGGAGCTGGCTGTTGAGCACGATATCATCGGTGCTGAGCTGCATCATTTCCACCATCAGGGCAGGCATACCGGCGCTGACCATAAGGTGAGCGATCATGCCCTGGACATAGGGGAACAGCAGCTGATAAGCCTGAACGTGAGCGAGCTTTTTGTCCTCTTCCTTTTCGATACCCTGGCAGGAATAAACACCAAAGCACTCCACAACGGCTTTGAGCTTATCGGGCTCGTCTTTCATATGGATATCATAATTCAGCCTTGCAACACACTGGGTGTTGGTGTCGTTGTAATCCATGCTGAAGGAAAAGGAGCTTTCCAGCTCCATATCGGGCTGAGAACCGACGTTGACAAGCATATCGATCCTGCGAAAAGCCTGCTGCTGCAGTTTAAGAAATACCATTTTGATTACCTCCGGATACACTTTCCAAAATTAAATATATGATATCACAAATGTGATTCAAATTCCAGAGGGTACATCGTGGTTTCAAAAGGCGTGGTGGACTATCAATATGCGCTTTGGGGCGGTTGATTCGTGGACATCCGGAGCTTTGTCTGCTATGATAATCTAAAATATTCGCAAACAAAGTTTCGGGGTGATACATTGTATAAACTCATCATGCCCTATCTGGGCAAATACAAAAAAGACGTAATCCTCAGCGTGATATGCTCCACGGTGGAATCCTTTTTCGACCTTTCCGTAACGCTGCTGATGGCATATCTGCTGGACTATGGTATCGGCCGCAGCGACATGGCTTACACCCTTAAGCTGGGCTGCCTGATGATAGGCATCGGGCTTCTTGTGGTGGGTATGGGCATTCTGTCGGTCAAGTTCTCCACCAGAGCCGGCATGGGGTTTGGTGCAGAACTTCGCAAGGCTCAGTACAAGGCCATTCAGGGCTACACTTTCAAGAACATTGAAACCTTTGGTACCGGCTCACTTATCAACCGTCTGACCGGTGATGTTACCGCTGTCCAAAGCGCCATTTGCACTGCCATCAAGACCCTTGCCAGAGCGCCGTCCATGATTATCATTGCCTTTATTATGAGTTTCATGGTCAACAAAACCGTGGCGCTGCTGTTTCTTGCCATTTTCCCGGCATTTGTTATCGTTTACGCCATCATTATCCGCAAACTCATGCCCCGTTACAAAACCATGCAGGAAAGCATAGACAGCATGAACCTTATAACTCAGGAAAACCTGACAGGCATGGGCATAATCAAGGCTTTTGTACGCCGTGACCAACAGAAACAGCGGTTCGGCGATGCCAACTACAAGGTGTTCAGGTCCTCCGACAGGGCTTTCGGTTTCGGCGTTCTGAACGGTCCGTTTTCAAATCTGATAATGTACGCTGTTATCATCGCCATGTACCGTATCGGCGGCGACCTTATCATCAAAAACTATCTGTCCGTAGGCGAGCTGACATCCCTGATATCTTACCTTAATTCTATAATGACCCAGACGCTGGGTATAGGTTCGGTATTCCTTGTGTTGTCACGGTCCCTGGTTTCTCTTCGCCGAATTTCCGAGGTTCTGGCTCAGGTGCCGGATATCGAAGACGGTCCCGTGGAACAGCCCGTGGCAGACGGTTCCATCAAATTTGAAAACGTCTCTTTCCGATATGGCGAAAGCGGCAAATACATACTCCAAAACATAGACCTTACCATTTCCTCCGGCGAGACCATAGGCATCATCGGCGGTACGGGTTCCGCAAAGTCAACTTTGGTGAACCTGATTCCCAGACTGTATGACGTTTCCGATGGCTGCATCAAAGTCGGCAACCGGGACATACGGGAATACACGCTGAAAACCCTGCGTGACGGGGTGTCCATCGTATTGCAGCAGAACACTCTGTTTTCCGGCACCATCCGCGAAAATCTCCGATGGGGCGATCCCGGGGCAGAGCAATCCGAAATGGACACTGCCTGCAGCGCAGCCTGTGCAACGGAGTTCATATCCCGGCTGCCCGACGGATATGACACCGTACTTTCTCAGGGTGGTGTGAACCTTTCCGGCGGTCAACGTCAAAGACTGTGTATAGCCAGAGCCTTGATGAAAAAGCCCAAGGTCCTTATTCTGGACGACTCCACCTCCGCCGTTGACATGGCCACCGATGCTGCCATACGCAAATCATTCAAAGAGAATCTGTCCGGCGTTACAAAGCTCATTATTGCCCAGCGCATAGCCTCAGTCATGGATGCCGACCGTATTATCGTCATCGACGAGGGTCGTATAACTGCCATCGGCAGCCACAATGAGCTGATGGAAAGTTCGGATATTTACCGTACCATTTACAAAACTCAGCAGGAAGGAGCGTTGATCAATGGCTAAGTTCAGAAAAATGCTCAAGCCTATGGGCTTCCTGATGGGTTATATGTCAAGGCATCGGCTCATACTGACCGCAGCAGTATTCTTTGTCCTTACCGGTGCTGCAGCTTCCGTAACCGCTCCGTATCTCATAAAACCCATTGTCAATGATTATCTCCTTCCCGGAGACATACCCGGCCTCGTTTCCATGTTGGTGCTTTTGGCAGCGGTGTATGCCGTAATTACCCTTTCCGGCTACTGCAGTGCCAGGCTGCTGGTACGTCTTGCCCAAAAGGTAACCCACGCAATAAGGCAGGATGTATTCAACAAGGTTCAGTCTTTGCCCATGAGCTATTTTGACAAGCATACCCACGGCGAGATAATGAGCCTCTATACCAACGACGCCGACACCGTAAGCACCTTTATTTCCAACAGTCTCAGCGCCATGATAACGGCTGTGCTGACCTTTGTGGGCTGCGTAACCATGATGCTGATACTCAACCCCGTGCTTACTCTCGTCAGCGGAGCGTTCTTTGCTGTCATGGCTGTGGTTGTGACCAAATCCGGCGGTATAAGCCGCAAAAGCTTTGTGGCTCAGCAGCGGGATATGGCAGCTCTCAACGGTTATATTGAAGAAATGACCTCCGGCCAGAAGGTCATAAAGGTCTTTTCCCACGAAAAGCAGGCTATGGAAGGCTTTGACGAAAGAAACAATGCTCTGCTGGCTTCGTCTGCCAAAGCTCAGCTTTTCGGTGCCATAATCAACCCGTTCCTCGGCGGTATTGCCGCCACCAACACCTCGGTTTCCAGCTGTGTGGGCGTGCTTATGGTTATCGCAGGTTTCATGGGCGGCAGGTTCGATATAGGTTCGCTCATATCCTACATCCGATATATGCAGGACGCCGGCAGACCGGTGGCTCAGTTTTCCGGTCAGATAAACTTTTTGCTCGCTGCCACTGCAGGTCTTGAGCGGCTGATGGAGCTGCTTAACCAGCCGGCAGAGGTCGACGACGGTGAATGCACCATCAGTGAAAATAACGGCATCAAGGTTTGGGACAGCGGCGCTCCCGTTTCCGGCGATATCCGCTTTGAAAGCGTTGATTTCGGTTATGTGCAGGATCATCAGATCCTGAAAAACATCTCTCTCCATGCGGAGCCGGGCAAAAAAATAGCCCTTGTGGGCTCCACTGGTGCGGGCAAAACCACCATTACCAACCTGATAAACAGGTTTTATGAAATCAACGGCGGCAGCATCACCTTTGACGGCGTTGACCTGAAAGACGTCAAAAAGGACGATCTCCGCCAAAGCCTGTCCATGGTTTTGCAGGACACTCATCTTTTCACCGATACCGTGCGAGAAAACATCCGTTTTGGCAGGCTGGACGCTTCCGACGAGGACGTGGAAAACGCTGCAAAGCTTGCCGGCGCACACTTCTTTATATCCCATCTGCCTCAGGGATACGACACCGTACTGTTTTCCGACGGTGCCAACCTGTCCCAGGGCCAGCGGCAGCTTATAGCTATTGCCCGAGCTGCTGTGGCAGACCCCACCATCCTGGTTCTGGACGAAGCCACTTCTTCCATCGACACCAGAACAGAAAAGCTCATCGAAGAAGGCATGGACCGTCTTATGGAAGGCAGAACCGTATTCATCATCGCTCACCGGCTGTCCACCGTCCGCAACTGCGACAGCATTCTCGTAATCGAGGGCGGCGAAATCATTGAACGGGGTGATCATCAGCAATTGCTGGCTCTCGGCGGCAGATATCATGCGCTGTACACCGGTGCTGCCGAATTGGATTGACCCCCCTTGAAAATCCGTATCCCCTGTGGTACAATCCAATCAACTCAATATATTGGCGTTATGGTGTCCGGAACCGTTAAGGTTGGCCGGATGAAAAGGGAAACACATGTCAGCAAAGCTGACATATCGAGCAAAAAAGCTTCGCTTTTTCTCGTTGGTGAAAAACCTGTGCGATCTCGTCGCCGTGAGAAAGGAGCTGTCTCCACGGGGCTGTCAAATGGCAGTCTCAGCCACTGAGTGCCCTGCACTTGGGAAGGCGGAGATAAGTGATGACGTTCAAGCCGGAAGACCTGCCTGATGCCTGTACTGATGACCACGAGGAATTGGTTGGGTACGTTGATTTCCCTCAGGATAGCTGCGCCCATTTTTGCCCGACCTTTTCCGGTTTTGCAAAAATGGGCGTATTTTTTGAAAGGATTTGTCACCTATGAAAAACAAAAGCACAATCATCATCGCTGTGGCTATCGTTGCCGTTATCGCCATCTTTGTGGGAGCTTACTCGGCCTTTTCCGAAAAGCCCGAAGTTGGCGCAAAAACCGTTTACATCGAAGTTGTCGATGCTGCCGAATCCGTGGACGAATACACTGTCCACACCGATGCCGAATACCTCCGTCAGGT
>JAZULX010000061.1:0-5227 GCA_045603325.1 Oscillospiraceae bacterium
TCTTCAGCCGAAAAAATTGAAACTCTCGCACGTCTGAAAGTTCTCTGTTCCACCAATGACGGTTTCAAAATTTCGGAAGAGGATCTGAAACTGCGCGGTCCGGGTGACTTTTTCGGTTCACGCCAGCATGGTCTGCCTGCATTCAACATTGCTGATCTTGCAGAGGATTCCCATGTCTTGTATCAGGCCCGTGAAGCCGCAGACAGATATCTGAAAGATAACCCCGTCTCACCCGTTCTTATGAGCAGGATCCAAACCCTGTTTGAGGAAAACGGAAACATCTTCAACTAAAGGAGTGTAATATTATGTTAACCAAAGAGGAAGTAAATGCCCTGCACGACGCCGGTTGGAACTGCGCTCAATCCGTTCTCGCTTCTGTATGCGAAGAATACGGCCTGGATAAAGACACCGCCTACCGTGTTGCAGCATTCTTTGGCGGCGGCATGCGGTGCGGAGAGATGTGCGGTGCCGTTACCGGTGGGCTGATGGCTCTCGGTCTGAAGCACGGCGACGAGGATAACCGCAAAAAGCTCAATTCGCTGAAATTCATTAACGCATTCAAAAACCAGTTTGGCAGCTGCATTTGTCGTGAACTGCTGCCCACAGACATGAAGAAAAAAGAGCTGTGCCCCATACTCATCCAGTATGCGGCTGAGTATCTTGTAAACGAAGCACAGTCCGAAGAATAATTCTCTCAGAAAGGAAGCAATATTTGCGACAAAACTATGAGACCTGTTATATTTGTTGTAATGGATGGCGTTGGTTACGGTGACGGCGGCGCGGGTGACGCTGTGTCATTGGCCAAAACTCCCAACCTTGATAAACTATTGTCCACCTGCCCCAATGTGAAGCTCAAAGCCCACGGTACCGCTGTTGGTCTGCCTTCCGATGATGATATGGGCAACAGCGAAGTTGGTCATAACGCGCTGGGCTGCGGTCAGATTTACGCTCAGGGTGCAAAGCTGGTGGACGAGAGCATTCGTTCCGGTTCATTGTTCGATTCCGACTCCTGGAGCGAAGTGGTGGAGGGCTGCAAAAACGGCACCATGCATTTTATTGGTCTGCTGTCAGACGGCAACGTTCATTCTAACATCAGCCACCTTTTTGAGCTTATTCGAGGCGCAAAAAAAGATGGCGTTCGCTGTGTCAGGGTTCACATTTTGCTGGATGGCAGAGATGTGCCCGCCACATCCGCATTGGATTATGTAAACAAACTCGAAGATTTCCTTTCCAAGATGAGAGACGATGATTTTGACTGCCTTATAGCTTCCGGCGGCGGAAGAATGAAGATCACTATGGACCGTTACGAAGCTGACTGGGGCATGGTTGAACGTGGCTGGAACACCCATGTTCGCGGAGAAGGCCGCGGATTTGTTTCGGCCGTCGACGCCATTGAAACCTATCGCAACGAGCAGCCCGGTGTTATCGATCAGGATCTGCCTCCTTTTGTTGTCGTGGATAACGGTGAGCCTGTGGGCAAAATCCAAAACGGCGACAGTGTTGTACTGTTCAACTTCCGTGGTGACCGTGCGTTGGAAATCTGCCGTGCTTTTGATGAGGCCGATTTCGACAAGTTCGATCGTGGCGATGTCAGCGGAATCACTTTTGCCGGTATCCTTGAATACGACAGCGATTTGAAAATCCCCAGTCGATATATCCTGCCTCCGCCGGATATTAAAAACACTTTGTCTGAGCTGCTTGTCAGCCACGGAATTGCTCAATATGCCGTTTCCGAAACTCAGAAGTACGGTCATGTCACCTATTTCTGGAACGGCAACCGCAGTGGTAAGGTAAGCGAAGAACTGGAGACCTTTGAAGAGATCGCTTCCGACAACATTTCCTTTGACCTTGCTCCCAAAATGAAGAGCCGTGAAATTACCGACAAATTGATTGCCGCCATCGAGAGCGGCAAATACGGCTTCCTGCGCTGCAACTTCCCCAATGGCGACATGGTTGGTCATACAGGTTCCCTGGATGCCACCATCATCGGTGTGGAGTCTGTGGACGAAGCTCTTGGCAGGATTCTCGATGCTGCTGACAAAGCCGGTGCTGTTGTCATCGTCACTGCCGACCACGGCCACGCCGACAAGATGCTGGAGAAATCAAAATCCGGCGGTATGGCTGTCAGAACTGCCCACAGTCTGAACCCTGTACCCTTCATCCTTTGGGATAACAAACAGGAACGAAAACTCAAAGACGGCGCCTTTGGCCTTGCCAACTGTGCCGCCACCGTGGCTCAGTTGTTTGGCTTAACTCCTCCCGATTGTTGGGAAGAAAGCATGCTTGCATAAGTTAACATAACACCCCATGTGCATATATTGCCACATGGGGTGTTATCTTTTAGGAAACATTTTACACTGATTATCGTCAATATCTATATAACGCCTTTGGAGTGATAACTTTGAAGTTCAGCAGAGTTCTTGTATGCTTTTTTATCTTGATTCTGTTTTCTTCCTGTTCAAACACAGGTACAACTACAGATACAAACGAAACACTTGCTTCGTCCGAGTATTTTGTAAGCTCAAATGTTCAATACACTCATGATGTCACCGATCCCACATTCTCCGCCTCTTCCGGTAAATCTTACGTTTCCCAATCATGTCTGTATATGTCCCCGTTGAGTTCAACTTTTTCCGGAAACGACAATGGTTTGCGGTTAACTATTTTTGATGATAACAGCTACATACTTGACCACAGACAAACCACAGTTACAGATTTCGGGGAGTTCAGCCCTAATTGGATCGACTTTCCTTACACTTCAGAGCAATGGAGCGAAATGTTTTTCGGAGTTAACAGTTCCATTTATGAAGAAGACTGGTTATATCGCCCACTTAGCACCGACTTGTGGCTCATTGACGCTGATCCGCTGCTTTTGATGGTCCGATTCGGTGGTGGCATCGATGACCGATTCATATGGAGCATTTATTCTATTGTTGAAGAAGATGAGCTTGGGTCTGCTCAATGGACATTTGAGTCTCATAAGAGCTCTGTTTTTCCAAACTTCCGGTTTGAATTCGACTTTGATTTTAAAGAAATCTCTGCCGCATGCATGGACAGTAAGTTGTCCGACGGTGGTTCACAGGAAGACCACGCCATCATTCTGAAAGACAGCAACGTGTTGTACTGGTCACCACTCAGCGGAAAGGAAACAAGCCCTTTTTTGACCAGTTCCGAAATAAGTCTGATAATCAGCTTTGAAGACAGAAGTCCTGTTCACGGAACCATATATATCACCGATAACGGCTCAGGCGAATTTAGTTTTACCGCACGCCCAGTACTTGGCCATGTGATAATGACCCAAAATGAAGAATACGGTGGTGCAACACTGGCAATAGAATAACAAAAAAGCTGTCATTTCGAACGTCAGCGCAGCTGAGGTCGAGCTCCCCTTCTCAAGATGGGGATTTCTCCCTCGCTAACGCTCGGTTCGAAATGACAGCTTTTTGCTTTAGTATTTTTTAGCCCATGTGGAAATGAGCAGCACAGGCAGTACCCACGCCAGAGTATACAACAGTACATAGCCGGCAACCGTGGGTGTTGATGCCCCCATAAATGTAAGGTAGAACATCAGCACCAAACCTGCGGCACCGCCGATAAGACTCAGCACAGTATTGATAACAGCGGTTTTTTTCAGGCTTCTGCCGCCAACCACTGCGTCACCAAAGGCAGGCAGTCCTTCCCGGGTAACAACAGCAGCTTTTTCGCCAGGTCTGATGGTATCGGCCTCGCTGAGATCCACACGCTGTTCCACAGTGGGGAACTCTATATGGTCACAGTTAACTTTGAAACTGCGGCGAACCATGCTGGGGGTGATATTGAAATCCCTTACCGCCATGATAATGTCCAGTTTCTTTGTTCTGAGCATGGAAGCCAGCGTATAAGCGATGGATTTTGCCGGGCGATAAACAACGGAGAACAGACCGGCTATTTCGCCGTTTATTGCCACATAAACACCGGTGCGCAGCTTGCTTCCCTGCGCGATCTTAATACCCATAAGGGTCATGAAGTTGGAGCCGCCTACCAGAACCAGGTCACCGTTGATTTCTGCACCAAGTCCGCCGCCTTCATAAGTCTGGAAGGTGTCGATATACGGCATGGAAGCCTTTTCACTTTCCAAAGTAGCTTTGAACACATCCGACAGGCTGGAATCGGAAGCCACGATAAGTGCGCTGGTATATCCCACAACGCGCTCAACTTCAAAGCTGCCGAAGATTTTCAGTCCCTCAATTTTCAGGGTATTGTTGGGGAACAGATCTTTGTCGGAAACGATAATTGAGCTTTTTCCGCTAAGGGCAACAGCACCGAACCAGCCGCCCACAGCCGATCCAAGAGATGCAAGACGTTTTGCCAGCATCGAGTACGGCAGAGCAAAGCTCAAAGCTCCTCCCAAAGGCAGCCCTGCGCACATACATGCAGCAAAACAGCGCAGGAAGTTTGCGTTCTTAAAATAGAAACACAGGAAGCTCAGCGCAGCAGATGCCACCACCATTATTGGGATATAGTAGGTCATGGCCGCAGTGCAGCAGTCCTCGGACTCTGTCATGGCAACAAAGCCTTCTGTATCTCCTTTTGTTTTGAAAAACGCAGTTCCGTCTTCGTAACCATCGTCCTGACGGACAACAATATAAGGCTGTTCTTTATTCTTGGCTATGCGAAGGCTGCGTCGGATAGCGCTTTGATTGAAGTATCTGCCCCACTGAGCAAAAAATACTCCCAATGTGGTTACCGTACAGTATGGCAGCCCCACAGTCGTATCGGTCACAATGGCTTCCACTACGGCAACGATGACCGCAAGGGTCACGCCTGTCTCAATTGTGGGTTTCAGCTTGGCAGCAGTCGTAAAGCCCTGAACGGGAACTTCAAAGCAAATCAGCATCACTGCCAGATTCAGTGCTACCAATATCCATTTCAGCAAATTGTCACCAATGCCAAACAAAAGGTTCGGTGCAAACGCGCTGCATATAGTTATGTAAACCGACGGCAGGCAAAGTATAAACGCAGGGAACAGTCTCGGCCAGATGAACTTTACTGTCTTGGAATACTTTTTGAGAGCACCGGCATGCGCCAAGCTGTCTTACATCTGGACGGCTTCACCGGACTTCTGGTTCCATTTGTTTCTGACTTTTGCAGCTTTCTTTGATCCTTCACCAACGTTTTGTTCAAGGCCGCCATCAGGAATGGGCTCTACAGACTCCCCTTCCCAGGTCCAAACCTTTCTTTCATCTTC
>JAZULX010000062.1:0-2742 GCA_045603325.1 Oscillospiraceae bacterium
AACCTGAGCGGTGCCGATGGGGTCATGGCAGGTCAGAGAGAACTCATAAACCTTCCCGTCGTCAGCATTGTCAGCGGGCTTCTGAGTGTCGCCAGCGGGCTTCTGAGTGTCACCAGCAGGAGCACTGGAATCACCTGCAGGAGCCTTGTCGCCGCAGCCTGCGAACAAGCAGAGGACCATAACGAGAGCCAGAGCAATTGCAAGGAACTTCTTCATTTTTTACCTCCAAAAAAATTAATGCTTTTGTTTTGGTGTCTCCTAAAAGCATGTTATATTTTAATAGTTTATGAACGAAAAGTCAATGCATATTTAACAATTTAGAACGTATTCAGTATTTTATTTATTTGTAAATTAACAGCCTCACGCTACATTTGGTTTAATATGTAAATTTTGATTAAAATAGTCTGAAATGTCGATGAATTTTGTCAGCACATAAAAAAAAGAGAGCGGATAAATACTCCGCTCCCTTTTCGGCAATAATGATTTACTGAATACCGTTTTCGTAAGCCTCGATCATCTTCTTGACCATCTGTCCGCCAACAGAGCCAGCCTCACGGGAGGTCAGATCGCCGTTATAACCCTGCTTGAGATTGACGCCTACCTGAGATGCAGCTTCCATCTTAAACTTATTCATTGCCTCGCGGGCGTTGGGGTTCATAATGCTGTTGTTGTTCTTTGCCATGAAAAAACACTCCTTTGCAAAAAATGTTTGGGTTTTGTCCCGTCACTATCTTTTGCAGAGGAGTATTTTATATGCTTTGTAATTTTTACTATTAATTAATCAAAACCAACGCCGATCAAAGCTGCCTGGACAGCAAGCTCTGTGCGGTTGCGAAAATGGGTTTTCTCACGGATTCGCTGCACATGCTGCTTGACTGTTGCCACAGATAGTCCCAGTGCATCCGCTATCTCCGCATCGGTTTTTCCGTGAACCAACAGACGGAGAACATCCATTTCCCTTCGGGTCAGGTCGCCAATGCTGATTGCGCCCAGCTTATCCCCTTCCCTGCTTTTTTCCGTAAAACCACTCATGCTTAGAATCCGCTCAGGCGGAATGCGATAAGCTCATCGGCAGATTCATCGGGACGTTCATCGGTCATTATGCACAGGATGCTGCCGTCTTCAAGCATTTGGGCATCGCAGAACCAGGGATATCCGGTACCGAAGATCTCGTCATCCCAGCACCCGCCGATATAGCCGCCATCGGGATCATAGATGTTCACATGGCGCATATTGCCGTCCAGAATCATGTAGCCATTGGCGGTCTGGCAGGCGAAGGTTACGGAGCCGAGGCTCTCGCCGTCTTCATCGGTCAGCTTGCACTTGAGATTTCCGCTGTAGTCATAGATGAAAACAAAGTGGTTATAATCCACATCGCTGCCGGCAATGAAGATATTGCCCTTAGCGTCGATCTGCAGCATAGAAATGGAATCCACTTCCTCAAAGACCATGGTTTCTCTGGAAACGGATGCGCCGTTGATGGTGATCTTTTCGACTTCATTTCCGTAGAACCAGCTGATACCCCAGCTTCCGTCGGGATGCATGGCTATATCCTCCATGTCGGCATAGCTTGCCAGCATTTTTTCGCCGTCCCAGTTGATCAGATCGCACATGAAGCCGGAGAACCAGAAGCTGCCGTCGGATGCGGCATCGATGCCGGTGTATTCATCGCCCAGATCGATATCTCGGATATAGCTCAGGCTGCTGCCATCGAAGCTGTATTCGCTTACCACGCCGTCATGGCTCATGTAAACCAGATCACCGTTTGCGGCAACATAGTGGTCAAAGGTTTCTCTGGTAACGATGGGCTCATCGAACATGACCTGCTCGCTATGAAGAGTATAGGTGCCGATCATCTTATCCATGGGCTCAACGCTGTAAGCCTCGCCGTCCCAAGGCCAGGGAGCATCCACGTTTCCGATGTCCTCAAGGGTGAACTTTACGGAACTGAGAACGTCCTTAACTGCAGGATCGGTGGGATCGCCGTCAATTTCGATGTTGAGGGTTGCAGACTGGCTCTCCAGACGCATGATATAGCTCTCGCCGTCCTCGTCGCCGGACTTCAAAAAGTCCACGCCGCCGATGTTGACCTTGTCATAGGCATCGTTTACGGCATATTCATACATATCAAAGCCGTTCCACACCAGATCATCCCGGAAATCATGGTGGTCATCAATATCGGCAACTATCTGGAAGGAGATCAGATAGTATTCGGGATCCTCGGGGTCCATAATATACAGGGTGGCCTCGGCATAGTCATCGTCAAACCAGACATCCTCTTCCTCGTCAAATGCCCAGACTTCGGGATCATAGCGCAGAGACCAGTAATCATTCTCCAACAGCTCACCAACTGGTTCTGGTTCGGGCTCGGGAGTTGCCTCGGGTTTGGGAGCTTCGGGGGTGGCCTCCGGCTTTATCTCGGAGGAGATGGAGGAATCATCGGATATGTTGTCCCCGATGGTGTCGCCGCCTTTGTCGCCGCAGGCACACAGGCCAAGGAGCAAGACCATGACAAGAAGCAATGCAATCAGTTTTTTCATTCTTATCATTCCTTTCATTTTTTAATACAGGTAATCGATCATACCAGCAACAAGAGTACCCCAGAAATCACGCACTTCAAACTCCACAGGATTTTCGCTGCGCAGCTGGTAGCAATAGGAAACCGTTATGGTTTCGCCGGGATCAAGCTCTTCATACTGCAGATCATCTTCCGGTACTGCAGTCACGTTGTAGGTCACAGGC
>JAZULX010000063.1:0-10117 GCA_045603325.1 Oscillospiraceae bacterium
GTGTAACTTACAATCTTGCCTTCGTTGTTTCTGATGAAATAAGCGGTTGATACCGACTTATCCTCAGCAGTTTCATCGTATTCAGCAGAAATTACCAGATTTACCGATTGATTGGAAGTGAAAGTATCCATCGGAGTTTCATATTCAGTATCGGTGGAAAGATACATATAAATGGAGACATTCTTGCATCCATAATCAGTAAACTGTTCAGCCTGAGCTGTAGCGAAAGTTGTTTCTGTGTTACCGGACAAGCTGTACTGAGAAGGTGCGGACAATTTAAAGGTGTAAGTTGATGCGGGATAAAGTGCAGACATGGAGATACTGCTGCTTGTTACAAGTTCGCTGAGCATTTCGTCTCCGACGACGCCGTATTCAATAGACCATTCGTCTGGAACAATGCCGTCAACAGTCCAGGAAATTGTGCCGCTGAAGGGGCTGGTAGAAGCATAGTCGATGGAAAGAATCTCGCATTTGACTGTTTTGCAGACAACACTTGTCTGACCGGATATCTCGTAGTTGCCTGAAGGTACAACATCAAAAGTATACTCTGTATTGGGCAGAAGGTTTTCCACAGTCCATGACTCGCCAACGATGTTCATTTGAATGAAGCTGCCGTCGGAAGCTGTGCAGGTCAGTTCCCAAACTTCCGGAGTGTGACCTTTTGAATTCCAAGTAAGGTCAACGGAAGTGGGAAGCTTGCTTACTGCTTTAAGTGAGGATATTTCGGTGTGCCATGGTGTCTGGCATGAAACAACAGTGCTTCCGGAAACCAGTGTTTCAAAATCTGTCGAAAGGTTAAAGGTATAATAGTCGCCGGAAATAAGATTGTCAATCACGGTGCTGTTGCCGGCAACATTAGAAACAACTTCATTGCCATCGACTGTGTAAGTGATGTTCCAACTGTCAGGAGCGGTGCCGTTAACGGTCCAGTCCAGTTTAACCGAAGAGGAAGAAAGCACTTCAACACTGAAATCTGCAACTGTTGTATGACTGATCGTTGAAGCGGTTGCTTTTGAAACACCGTTCATTCGAATGAATCCCTGAGAAGGCTCAATGCTTATCTCATATTGGGTACCGGCAGCAAGTTCGGAAAGTACATAGCTGCTTCCGTTGACGACGTGTTCGCTCTTGTTGCCGTAAGCATCGGCGCAGGTGAGTGTCCAGTTCTGGTTATTGTATCCGCCGCTTTCCCAGGAGACAATAATTACATCGGATCCTGTGACTTCAGCGTCGATAGAATAAACTTCAACGGTTGGCCAGTATTTGAATGCAAAAAATCCGGCTACACAGATAACCAGGCAAACAATTAGCATGCCTAACCAGAAGCTTTTGCTGGATTTGTGCTTCACTTCGGGAGTTTCATCAGCGGTTTCGACCGGTTCTGTGGTAGGAGTGAAGTTTTGCTTGAAGTCTTCGTCAAGTTCTTCGACCGTTACATTTTTCACCGGTTCCAGATCTTCTTCAAAATCGGGTTCCCAGTCGTCATCTTCGTCATAGTTGTTGATCGGAGGCACAATAAGCTCATCCGGTACAGCATTACGCAGATAATAGTCTTTCAGAGCGTTTTTAAACTCTGTAGGAGTCTGATATCTGTCTTCGGGCTTGAAGGCACAGGCCTTAAGAATAATTTCGGACAGCTCATAGTCTGCATACATGGGGACGGGAAGCGGTTCACCGCTTTCGCGGAGCTGCCTTGCTGCAGAGACAGAGGTTTTCTCATCTTCGAAAGGCGCGTGGTTGGCGTTCATGATGCGATACAGCACAAGACCGAGAGAGTAGATATCCATCGTGGTGTTGGGCTGGCCCATCAGTCCGGTGATCTCAGGAGCGGAATACTCGTTGATATAGTTTTCCGGAACATAAGAACCATTGAGACGGCTGATCTCGGCGTAGCCAAAGTCACCAAGCATATACTGACCGTAATTGCTGATGAAAATATTGTTTGGCTTAAGGTTCTGGTGAATTAGTCCGTTTTCGCGCAGTGCTTCGAGAGCAGAACAAATATCAATACCGAGGTTTATGGTTCTCAGATGGGTCATGGCGTTGTACTTGAGGTATTTTCCAAGTGTTTCGCTGTAATCCATCAGAACATAAATATCGAAACCGGGATATTCGCTTTTTTCAAGAATCTGATATTCAATATCGGTAAAAATATACGGACTGTCTTTAAGGCGCTTGATATAAGACAGCTCGTAAGCCTGTTCCTTGACAACTTTTGCTATGTATTCCTTAGCTTCCTTTTCGGTGGATACAGTACCAGCATAATACAGTGCGTCCAGCTGAGCTTTGGATTTTGGATATGAATAATGTTTGAGTATGGCCAAACTGCCCATGCCGCTGCCTTCGCTGTTGACAAGATAAACGTCGGCAGAACTTTCGCTTTCGAGCTTTTCGCCAATAGTCCAATTGTCAAGCAGTGGAGACACTTTGTTGAATTCTTCCATGAAGGAACTCCTCTACATATAAGTCATTATATTGTACGCTAAAAGCGATAAAAAAGCAAGTGGTTAGCGTTTTGACAGTGCTGTTGTAATTTGATATAATCCAATAAATAAATAACACGAGGAAATGATTATTATGAATAGCTTTGACCTGAGGCCTTTGATTCAGGAATTCAATGAATATATTGTTGAAAATGGGAGTCAGTCCGATGCGATAGGAGCAAGGAAAGAATTTAATGATCTGATCAAAAAAATCTTTTCGCCTTTCGATTTTTCTAAAGCTTCAAAAGAACAACTGGCAGAACGCAAACAGCAGCATGACAGCTTTATAATGATATGCGACGCATTAAGGGCATCCGAAAGTGAAAGCACATACATGATCGAAGCACTGGCTTTGTCCGGACGTGCAAATACGCTTCAGATAATGGGCGATAATGATTCGGCTGCAAGAGATTTTCGGCGCAGTGCAGATGTGGCAGCCGGTTTCAGCGGCGGTGAGGATTTACGTATTTCCGGCGTGCTGAGACTTGCTTCTTTGTACAGTAAAATGCAAAAAGTCGACAGCAGCATTTCCTGTTACACAGAAGCATTAAAAATTGCTTCCAGACTTGAGGGCGAGGAAAATCAAGAGAGAATTATGGCGATTCTTGCTGACAGAGGAAGTACATATTGCAGACTAAGAAAATTCAATGAAGCCTGCGATGACTTTAACCGAGCAATAGAAGTTTATAACAATCAGGAAAATTCCAGCGAAAAAACAAAAAAGATCCTGCTTAAATGCCTGGCAAACCGCAGCGGTATTTTGGTGAATATGCAGCGGTTTGAAGACGCCAGACAAGATGGACTTAAGGCTGTTGAAATCGAAGGTGAGTCGATATCCTCTATAACGCCGGTTGTATTGACAAATTTGGCAGCTGCATGCAAATGTCTTGGCAGCTATGATGAAGCTGAAAAGTATTATACGCGTGTAATAATGATCAAAAAGCTATCAGGAGCCATAAAAACTCCTTCAGGCAGAATTGATCTCGCCACAATTATGATGGGCAGGGGAGAAGTGCTGTTAAAAAACCAAAAGTATGATGATTCAGTATCAGACCTTTCCAATGCAGTTGCACTTTTCAATGATCTTATGGAAAAACACGAACCGGTTGTTAAAACCAGGCTAATGGGAGCGCTGAAACTCAGGGCACAGGCTTATTCAGCACTGGGAGATGAACAATCCTCTGCAAAAGATTTGGAAGTCTTTGAAAAATTGACCGGTAAAGCTCTTGACTAACATGGGTTACATAATGTAAAATGAATTAGGTATACATAAAGTACCATTATTATTAACTTGATTGTGAGGGCTGGCAATGGACAACGAAAAAGTATATTGCACCTTTTGCGGAGAAGAATATTCGGCAGAGCTTAGCCGATGCCCCGAATGCGGCGAGAAAAACAAAAACGTAATGAAAAAAGCTGCTGTGGTTGAAAATCCCTTTGTTGAAAACGATTACGATGAAGAGGAAGATGAAATCGAGGAATACGATGAAGGCTCAGACAAAATTCCTGTCTGGCTCAAGTCGGTCATCCTGGTGGTGGCAGGTGTTGTCATCATAATTGCAGCACTGTTTATGCTTTACCGACTTGGGATGATTAACTTTGGCGGTTCTGAGCAGAGCGAACCTCAGTCCAGTGTTTCCCTGCCAGTAGAGGAAAATGACCCCATGGCTGATGTTGATGTTTCTATTCCCGAACCTGAGACCACTCCGTCAATGGTCATCAGCGATCCGGCTCAGCAGCCTGAAGCTTCAGAACCTGTTTCTACCGAACCTGCTTCACCCGAAGAGATTCCTGCCGAACCTGAGGATTCTGAGATTCCTGAACCCCCTGCAGTTGAAGACCCCGTTATTGAAGCACCTGCAGTTGAATGTAATTCCATGGAAATCAACCGTACCGACATTACTTTCTTCAGCCGCGGTGAAGTTTGGAATTTCAACGTAATGACCGAACCTTCTTCCGCTGCCGATTATGTCGAGTGGTCCAGTTCTGATCCCAAGGTAGTTAAAGTTGATTCAAACGGAAGTGCCACAGCTGTCAACGGCGGTACTGCTTACGTTACTGCCACCTGTGGAGATCAGACTGTTTCCTGTATTGTACGATGCAGCTTTGAGGTTGGAGAATATCTGACCATGTCCACTGAAGACATTACCATGACTGCTGTTGGCGAGACTGCAACCTTGAGCGTTCAGGACATTACATCTTCTGAATCTGCCCAGCTTGTCTGGAGCAGCAGCGATGATATGGTGGCTACTGTTGACGATAATGGTGTTGTCACAGCAGTCAGCAAGGGAACTGTAACAATCAAAGCTGACCTTGACGGCGTTATAGCTGAGTGCGTTGTGCGTGTAAATATTCCCAGCATAACTGCTGAAGATGGCAGCGAGATAACTGTCACGCTGAACCATACTGATGTTACACTGTTTACCGTTGGCGAGCAGTTGGCTCTGAAGGTTGAGACCAGTGACTCTTCCGAAATTGATACTTCCAGTCTTACTTGGGTCAGCAAAAACGAAGCTGTTGCCACTGTTGATTCCACTGGACTTGTAAAAGCTGCCGGTAGTGGTACTACCACTGTTTACACAACTGTGGGAGGTCAGACCGTTAGCTGCATTATTCGCGTAAGCCTTGGATAATTGAATTCTAAAGACCGATGCAAAGTTTGCATCGGTCTTTTTTGACAACAGTATTGACAAACAATATTATATATCATATAATATTGTTGTAAACAAAGCATGGAGGTGATCCAATGGCTTTTGCGATCAGCACGCAGCTTTTAGAGGCTTTGGTGCTTGCTGTGTGTTCGTCAGAAGATACTTATGGCTATAAGATAACCCAAAACATCAGAAGCGCGATTGAGATTTCTGAATCAACTTTGTATCCTGTACTGCGAAGATTGCAGAAAGAGGGGAAACTTACAACCTATGATAAGGAGCACAACGGCAGAAACAGAAGATACTATGCCATTACTGACGATGGGAGAAAGCAGTTAACCGCATATAAGTCTGATTGGGAGTCTCATAAAAAGGGCATAGATTTTGTATTAAATGGGGGTGTGGAACATGAAGAGTCATGAATTTCTTGAAAAACTCAGTAAAGAACTTGAAGTCCTACCTGAGGACGAAAGATTGTCAGCATTGAGTTATTATGAAGAATATTTTTCAGAAGCAGCTGATGAGGAACGGGCAGTCATAAAACTAGGCACTCCCGAGTCTGTTGCAAGAAATATCATTAGCGAGTATAAAAGTCAGGCAGCTACTGGCTTAACTGACAAAAAAGAAAAGGCAAAGCAAAGACTCGGCGATTCAAATAAGATTCTTATTGTGATAATTCTTGTTCTTCTCAGCCCTGTAATATTGCCATTGTTTGCAGGTGCCGTTTCGATTATTGTTGGGCTGTTGGCTGGAATTTTTGCTGTTTTTGCAGGCATAGCTGCTACTGTTTTGGCGCTTATGATTTCGGGATATGCTGTGGCAGTTGCAGGAGTTGCTCTTTCGATCGTAAGTATTGTGGCGTTTGTTTCGCTGTCACTGGCTGATGGGCTTTTTATTCTTGGAACCGGCATTGTTTTGATGGCAGTAGGGTTGGTATTTGGATTGCTTATGACTATGGCTGTGGTTAAGGTGGTTCCGGGACTTATAAGTTGGTTTGTTGACCTTTGCAAACTGCCGTTTAAATGGAGGAAAAAGCAGTATGAATAAAGGAATTAAGATTACTCTTTGCTGCTGTTTGATCCTGCTTGTTGTGGGAGCAGCGCTCACTGTTGCCGGCGTTGCAATGGGAGCAAAAATGAATTATACCGAAAGAGAACTTGAAGCCGTGTTCGAAAATACTGAGCTTCATAGGTTCATTGAAAGAATTGATTGAGGAGGCACCGAAAATGGATAAAAAACTGTATCGTTCCGAAGAAAATAAGAAGATTTGCGGCGTTTGTGGAGGCATTGGAGAGTATTTCAATATTGACCCTACCGTAATCAGACTTATTTGGGTTATTGTTGCGCTGTGTGGTGGATTTGGTCTTTTAGCGTATATTCTATCAGCCTTAATCATTCCAGTTAAACCTATTGAGTAATTGAGATTGAAAAGCCCGATGGTATATCCATCGGGCTTTTTGGTTGCGTGGGAACATTTGCAAATTAATTACGTCTGTGTTATCATAGCTGCACGATTTTGAAATTATAAAGGATACGATATGGAAGCTGTTTATTCTTTTATAAATGATATAATCCTCAAACTAAGCCAAGTGATATTGCCTTGGGATATTAGTATGCAGGATGCATTTTGCTTGATTTCCAGAATACTGTTTCCCGTGCTGGTTATTGCCATCGTTGTGCGTTGTGGCGTTTCTCTGCTCAAATGGCCAAAGGAACCAGAGGTATGGGCATATCTGACGCTGCCAAACGGTGGACGTATACCTGTCAAACACTGGGAAAACCTTGTGGGCAGAGCAAAACGATCGGATATTCTTCTCAACTATCCGACTGTTTCCAGAAACCACGGTGTCTTAACCCGCAGAGACGATGGTGTGTGGACAATTTCTGTCATACAAGGAAACACCAATCCTGTTTTGGTTAACGGTACTGCGGTGGAAACAGAGGAAGAAATGCGTTATGGCGATGTTCTGACTATGGGCGGTGTTGATATGACGCTCATTCCTGTTCCCGAAGAGGAAAAAGCGGAAGATGCTGCTTACCGAACCAAACCCGGCAGAAGTATCAAACCCTCTGTTACGTTTCTGCTCATTACGCTTTTGCAGCTTTTGACTGCTGTTCAGCTGTCATTGTCGAAGCTGCCTCAGCAGGAACCGAGAATAGCTGTTGTGTTCTGCGCTATGGCGGCCTTGATGTGGCTGTATTTCATTGTTATCAGATGTTTGCGCAGGACAGGTTTTGAGATTGAATCCATTGCGTTTCTGCTGACAACATTCGGGTTGGCAGTTATCGCATCAGACAGCCCTGATGAGCTGTATAAGCAGCTTATATGCGTTATAGGCGGTATTGTAATATTCCTTACGTTAGGCATATTCATGCGAGACCTGGAGCGCACCAAAAAGGTACGCTGGTATATGGCTGCCATAGGCATTGGCTTGTTTGCCATAAATCTTGTTTTCGGTACTGAAGTATATGGTGCAAAAAACTGGATCATGATAGGCGGTTTTTCAATCCAGCCGTCTGAGCTTATCAAAATCTGCTTTATCTTCACCGGAGCATCCACCCTTGACAGACTGGTCACCAGACGAAACCTATATTTGTTCATTCTGTTTGCAGGTGTTTGCTGCGGCAGTCTTGCATTGATGAATGATTTTGGTACGGCTATAGTTTATTTTGCAACCTTTGTTGTCATAGCTTTTCTGCGCTCTGGAGACTTTGCCACTATATCACTTATCACCGCATCTGTGGGATTTGGCGGCGTAATGGCGCTGAAACTCAAACCGCATGCATTGAGCAGGTTTCAGTCGTGGCGTCATATCTGGGAGTTTCCTTATGATGCCGGTTATCAGCAGACCAGAGCACTTATGTGCGTTGCCAGCGGCGGACTTCTGGGACTTGGCGCCGGTAATGGCTGGCTGAAGAATGTTGCGGCAGCTGATACGGATCTTGTGTTCTGTTTTCTGGCCGAAGAATGGGGCCTCCTTGTAGCTCTTGCATGTGTTGTATGTGTTGTTCTTCTGGCTGTATTTACCATCAGAGCGGCAACAGTTGGTCGCTCATCCTTTTACGTCATCGCTGCCTGCAGTGCCATGTGTATGTTGCTTGTCCAGACAATGCTGAACGTGTTTGGATCTGTTGATATTCTGCCTTTCACCGGTGTAACTTTCCCGTTTGTGTCTAACGGCGGCAGCTCAATGCTGGCGTCCTGGGGGTTGCTTGCCTTTGTTAAAGCGGCTGATACACGTCAGAACGCCAGTTTTGCAATCAGGCTCCATCCTGATGACGAAGGAGCAGAAGACTTTGTCATCAATCGGAAGGAGGAAGTGGAATGAAGAAAGTTTCCCGTCGTTCAAAAACGATCATCATTCTGGCTGTCCTTATGGTGGTAGGTCTTATTTACTTTTCTGCCGATGTTTTGATCAACGGCGACGAGTGGTCGATTCATCCCGGAAACGGCAACCTGTATTCCGGTGGCAATCTCAGCACCGGTATGGTACGAGATAGAATAGGCGATATCCTGGTATATTCCGGGGAAGACGGGCGCCTGTACAGCAACAATCCTGCAGTCAGAACTGCTATGCTGCACTTGACGGGCGACAGCTATGGCTACATACCGTCAATAGTTCTGAATGAATACGGTTCAGAGATTAGCGGATATGATTCCATTAACGGCGTTTATTCTCTCAACAGCGATGACGCAGAGCTAAAACTGACGGTCAGTGCAAAGGTCAGCACAGTGGCTTATGAAGCCCTGGCTGGGCGTAAAGGCTGTGTAGGAGTATATAATTATAAAACCGGTGAGATAATCTGTATGACCTCCAGTATGTCTTATGATCCGCTTGATATGCCTGATATCAGCGGAGATACAACGGGTGCTTACGATGGGGTATTTGTAAACCGCTTTGTGTCATCAACTTATGTTCCCGGATCAATATTCAAACTGGTCACAACTGCTGCAGCCATCGAAACCATACCCGATATTTTTGAACAAACATTTTTCTGCGACGGAGATGTTGAAGTCGAAGGCGATACCATTGTGTGCGCCGGTGTTCATGGAGAGATAAATTTCAAAACGGCATTGGCAAGGTCGTGCAACTGTGCGTTTGCGGCAATCGCATCCCAGGTTGGTGCTGACGTACTGACAGAGTATGCGAATAAAGCGTTGGTCAACGAATCCTTATCCTTTGACGGCCTGACAACAGCAAAAGGCAGCTTTGTGCTGAATGATAAAACCGAATCCAATGTTGCATGGGCAGGTATAGGACAGTACAGAAATCTTATCAACCCGTGCGCATATATGACTTTTGTGGGCGCTATCGGCAACAGTGGAACTGTTGTTTATCCGCATCTGTTGTACTCCGTTACCGGAGGCGGAGTTTTGGATATGCAGTATGGTCAAACAGTCACAGGTGATACAATTCTGAGTTACGAAACCTGCCTGACAATGAAGGAAATGATGCGAAATAATGTGCTGACAGTTTATGGCGACCCATATAACTTGAATATCTGTGCAAAATCAGGCACAGCTGAGATAGGTGAGGGTATTGAACCCCATGCCACATATTCGGGTTTCCTGGATGATGAAGAACATCCGTTGGCATTTATCGTCATTGTGGAAAATGGAGGTTCCGGCAGTGCCATATGTGGAAGCATAGCAAATGAAGTGCTAAAGACTGCTGTTGAAATGATGGACAGTGAATAAAAAGAGCCACGGTTAAACCGTGGCTCTTTTCGTTATCAATTGTGTATGATTTCTCTGCACTCCCACATCTGATATAAAAACATACACCCCAATGAATGGGGTGTTTGTTTTTATGGCGGAGATGGAGAGATTCGTAACCCTCAGGTCAGCAAAGCTGACCTATCAAATTGATGCAGGCATCAATTTGAGTGAGATTTCTCTGCACTCCCACATCTGATATAAAAACAACACCCCAATGAATGGGGTGTTTGTTTTTATGGCGGAGATGGAGAGATTCGAACTCT
>JAZULX010000064.1:0-5121 GCA_045603325.1 Oscillospiraceae bacterium
TCATAAATACAACTTTCAGCGGATATGGTCCTTATAAGGGAGATCTTTCCTACAGAAAGACCGGATCACTTATCGCATTTGAAGCAGGTGAAGCTGTTACTTATGGTCTTTTCAATGCTCAGGAACGCGGCAGTCTTTTCATTGGACCGGGTGCAAAGGTTTATTCCGGCGGTGGTCAGAAACCTTATCGTCACAAATGCCATGTATGCGGCAAAACCGATGCCGAGTATCCTGACCTGGATTTCCGTTACTGTTCCAAGTGCAACGGCTATTATTGCTACTGCCCGGATCACATTCACAATCACATTCATGTTGAATAAAACAAAGCTGTCATCCCAGACGTTTGGGATGACAGTTTTTTCAGCCCAAGGCCACATCAAGCACCATCATTACTGAAAAACCTATGAGCGTAAACAGTGCCATGATGTCTTTTCTTTCGTTGGTCTGGCTTTCAGGTATCAGTTCCTCCACCACCACATATATCATCGCACCTGCCGCAAAAGCCAGCAAATACGGCAGCAGCATGCGCATATGGAGCACAAGAATCGCGCCAACAACTCCGGCAATGGGCTCTGCAATACCGCTGAGCTGGCCGTAGAAGAACGCCGTTCCCCTGCTCATACCCTCACGGCGCAGAGGCACGCTCACTGCAGTGCCTTCGGGAAAGTTCTGAAGCCCTATTCCCAGCGCCAGAAGTCCGGCAGCTGCCAATGTAGCGCCTTCAAGGCCGTAAGCTGCGGAGGCAAAGGCCACACCCACCGCCATGCCTTCAGGGATATTGTGCAAAGTAATTGAACAGACAAGCATAAGGCATCGTTTCATGCTTCCGCTTTGTTCGTTCCGGCGTCTTGCTTCCAATGCGGAAAAGAATCTGTCTCCCACAAAGAGAAGTCCACCGCCCAGCATAAAACCTATAAGTACCGTTATCCACGGGTTAATACCAACTTTTTCTGCCATGTCAATGGCCGGTGAAAGCAGTGACCAGAAAGATGCAGCTATCATAACTCCTGCTGCAAAGCCCAGCATGGCATCCATCACGGTCCTGCTCACCTTTTTGAATACAAAAACCAATGCCGCTCCAAGGGCAGTTACTGCCCAGGTAAACAAAGTCGCCATCAATGCCTGAAAATGGGGCGGCAGGTCTGCAAACCAATTCAGCATCAGCATCTCCTTACAGTTCTGATACTCCAGACTATGCTGATAGGATGCTGGCTGTGATGCACTCTACTTTAAGCAGGTTGCGCACAAAATCTCTTGATGGTAGAATTCAATCGAAAGGATGAGCAACATGAACACATATGTAACAGGTGCAGTCATAAAACAACTTCGTGAAATGAAAAAACTCACCCAGTCTGAGCTTGGTGAGATGATAGGCGTCAGTGATAAAACCGTTTCCAAATGGGAGACAGGTCGTGGGCTACCGGATATTTCCCTCGTGGAACCCATTGCAAAAGCATTGGGAATTTCGGTATCTGAGCTGTTTGCAGGTGAGCATATCAGCAACAGCAACCGATCGGGCAACCTGCTCAGAAGCCGGTTTTATATCTGCCCCATTTGCGGAAATGTTATCCACTCTCTGGGAGAAGCCGCCATAAGCTGCTGCGGTGTTTCTCTTTTGCTTGAAGATACAGAAGATGCTGATGACAGCCATCAAATCAATATCGAAAAAGTTGAAGACGAGTATTTTCTTGCCCTTGACCACGATATGACCAAGCAGCATTATATTTCCTTCATCGCTTTTGTTTCGTCAGACAAAGTTGAGTTCAAAAAGCTATATCCCGAGGGTAATGCCCAGACACGGTTGGAATTGCGCGGTCACGGAATCCTGTACTGGTACTGCAACCGGCACGGTCTGATGAAAAAACGAATTTGAAATAAATACAGTTTTTACAGCGGCTCCTGATTTTCCATCACATATACGTCGATTTCTTTCCCTCGTTTTTTACATTCTTCAATCACAAATTTTGTTCCCTTTGATTTTCCGTCCCAAAATGCAATTACACGATTTGCTTCCTCAATTATTTTGATGTTTCTTTTTAGAGGCGCCCCTTTTCCATACCTGTTATATTCAGGCAAATACTCTGTTAGTATAATATTGTGCGTAATAGCATAATTTTTTGCCATACTGTCTACTCCTTTAGCTCCTCCGGAAATGATTTCGGAAACACTCTCCGGAATATACTTTCCCAAATCAAATGGCAAAAGGTTTCTGGAACCGATAACAGCAATTTTCATTCTACACCTCAAAAGTTTTAGATATGCAATGTATCTATTTGCAACATTATACAACATTTTGGCCATAAATTAAATACAAAGTATATCTAAAGAGGTTTAATTATGGCCACAAAAAGTGTATCTATCCGAATCGAAGAAGAGATGCTTTCAAAAATTGGTTTCGTTGCTGATTACGAAGGACGTTCGGTCAACAGCCATATTCTGGTGCTGGTTCGTGAAAGCATAAAAGCTTTTGAAGCCGAGCACGGGGTTATAGACGGTTCTATCAAGCCTGATGTAAATGTCAAACCTTCAAAAAAGAATTAAATAACTGCTTAGTCCATTGATTCAGTTTTTAACTGAATCAATGGGCTTTTTCACTCTTATCAACGCAACAACAGCCATAATTCACTATACTAACACCTATATTTTTTCCTTATTTGGCATATTTCCATCTTTTCATAACGGCTGATTTGTGGTAAAAATATATCAGAAATAATATGTATTACATTCGGCGCACATATGAAAGGACAGGGCACAAACATGAAAAAGATCTATGAAGGCAAAACCAAAAACGTATACGAGTTGGAAAACGGCAACGTTATGCTGCTTTTCAAAGACGACTGCACCGGTAAAGACGGCGTTTTCGATCCCGGTGAAAACACTGTTGGTCTGACCATCGAAGGCATTGGCCGTGCCAACCTTGAAACCTCAATCCACTTCTTTGAACTGCTGAAAGAAGCTGGCATCAAGACCCACTATGTCGGTGCCGATCTTGAGGCCGCAACTATGGAAGTTCTGCCCGCCAAGGTATTTGGTCAGGGTCTCGAAGTAATCTGCCGGCTGAAAGCCACCGGCAGCTTTATCCGCAGATACGGCGCCTACATCGAAGACGGCACTCCTCTGGTTGGCGGTTATGTTGAAACAACCTTTAAGGACGACGCCAAGGGCGATCCTCTGGTAACTTCCGAAGGTCTGGAAGCTCTGGGCATCATGAGTCAGTCCATGTTCAACGACATGAAGGAGCAGACTCTCAAGATCACCAAGATCGTAGCTGACGACCTTGCAAAGAAAGGTCTCGACCTTTATGATATCAAGTTTGAATTCGGTTACAATAATGACGAGGTTATCCTCATCGACGAAATCGCCAGCGGCAACATGCGCGTTTACAAAGACGGCGTTATCGTTGAACCCATGGCACTGACCGCCATGATCCTTGGCAAGTAAGAATAGGAAGAAAGACCCGCCAGATTGGCGGGTCTTTTTTGTTTGCATCAGATTCTCATTGCAACGGAGTATGCGTCGTAAATTGCGTTGCGCATATTGCCTGCTGCATGGCAGTCACCGATGGTGTAGAACTCGGGAGCGCAGCCGTGGAAAGCGATGGCGCTGTCACGGTTGGGTTCCATACCGCCGGATACGACCACATCGTCGCACTCAAGGACAACTTCGTTGCCGTCCTTATCGGTGATATAAACCTTGCCGGGTTCGATCTTATTGGTGGTGGCGCAGCGGTAATGCTTGACACCGCTCTTTACGGACAGTTCGTTGACGTTGCCGCGTTCACGGATGGGGTTGAGTTCGTATGCCACGATATTCTTGCGGCAGACTTCAACTACTTCGTGACCGGCTCTGGCCAAATAGATTGCAGCTTCGGCAGCGGTGGATGCACCGCCCACAACTACGACCTTCTTGCCAAGTTCGGCTTCACGGCCAAATACGTCGATAGCGTTCCACTTAGCGGTTTCTGCGCCTTCAATTTTGGGTGCCTTTGCGGTTGCGCCGGTGGCAGCGATGACAACGTCATAACCGGCAGCTTCGATCATTTCGGGAGTGGCCTCGGTGTTCAGATGAACTTCAATTCCGTTCTTTTCCACCTGAGCCAGCAGGAACTTCCAATAACGAGTAAGTCTCCACTTGAAGTCGCAGTCTTTGGTAAGCTTGATCTGGCCGCCAAGGCTGTCGGACTTTTCGAAGATGACGGGAGTATGACCGCGCTGTTTCAGCCACAGGGCTGCTTTGATGCCGCCGGGGCCTCCGCCGATGATGGCGACCTTTTTCAGCTTCTTCACAGGCTCGATCATCTTGCCTACGCGGTATTCCATACCCATTTCGGGGTTGATGGTACAATGACTCATCCATTCACCCTGCCAGCTTACGCCACGGCAGGCATGACACAGGATACAGGGATTGAGATCTTCTCCTCTGCCCTCTTTGAGAATCTCGCCAAGGTTCTCGTTGGCAAGGAACATATGGCAGGAAAGGATTATATCTGCCTTGCCGGAACCGATAACATCATCCAGCTTATCCAGATCCATATAGGGAGTGGAAACTGCAATGGGTGTTTTGACGCCGAGTGCTTTCAGCTGAGCAGCCTGATCTGCGCCGGGGCAGCAGTCACATTCGTCTTCCATCAGTCCGTCGCCCATGGCGCTGCGGATGTTGAGAATATCGATATAGGGTTCCATGGCAATAAGCCATTTTGCAGCATCTTCCATGCTCATGCCGCCGCCAAAGGGGCCTCCGCCGATAGGTGCGCCGCAATAGAAGATGAAGTCATCGCCCAGAGCTTTGCGCAGACGACCAAAGAAATAGTGGGAGAAACGCAGACGGTTTTCTTCGCTGCCGCCAAATTCGTCGGTGCGGTGATTGGTCTTTTCGTTATAGAACTGGATGCAGTATTCGGTGGGTATCATGGCTGCATCGAAGCCCATGTTCTTATAGAATGCACAGCGTTCGATAACTGCGTCTATGTATTCGTCCATGGCTTCCTTGTTAAAATATTTGGTTTTGGTGGCCTGCATGCCGATACCGACCATGTTGGGTTCCTGACCTTCGGGGCCGATAAGGGAACCGAAAGCGTATTCCAGACCGCTGTCTGCCATGGCTCCGCCGCCAAAGGGGCCG
>JAZULX010000065.1:0-8884 GCA_045603325.1 Oscillospiraceae bacterium
GTTCACCGCCGGACAACTGGCTGAGCCTGCTGTTCTTCTTGTGGCTCATACCCACCAGTTCAAGAAGGTATTCTGCCCTCTGTTTTTTCTCTTTTTCGGTGGTAAACAGCATGGGCATCATTACGTTCTGCAGCGCAGTAAGATAGGATATCAGGTTTCGGGCATTGTTCTGCCAGACAAATCCTACTGTGTGGCGCTTGTACTGCACCAACTCGGCTTCGGTGAACTTGAACAGGTCTTTGCCGTCCACATACAATCTGCCTGCGGTGGGCCGGTCAAGTCCGCCTATCATATTCAAAAATGTGGATTTGCCGCTGCCGCTGTTGCCGATTATGGCCATCAGTTCACCGGGCTTGACCTTGCAGTCCAGCCCCTGCAACGCCATGACTTCGATATCTTCGGTTTTGTAGATCTTGACAAGGTTGTCACATTCGATGATATATTCGCTCATAGCTTCAACTCCCCGTCTTCAAGCTCGTATACGCAGTCGCCTATCTCCATAAAACCCGTGTCGTGGGTGGTCATTACAATGGTAATATTCTGGGAAGCGTTGAGTTCCTTGAATATTTTGACCACTGAGATAGCCGTATTCGTGTCCAGTTCGCCAGTAGGTTCGTCGGCAAAGACAATACCAGGTTTGTGGGCGATGGCTCTGGCTATGGCCACACGCTGCTGCTCACCGCCGGACAGTTCCTGGGGCATATGGTTGGCACGTTTGGAAAGTCCCACCATGTCGAGGCATTCCAGTGCCCGCTCCTTTCTGTCACCTTCATAACCGCCAAGGCGCAAAGCGTATTCAACGTTTTCATAGGCAGTCATTATGGGGATGAGTGCCACCGACTGGAACACGAAACCTATGGAGCTTCTTCTGAGTTTTGTTTTTTCTGTATCGGACAGTTTTTGCAGGCTTTCTCCTCTGAGCAGCACTTCGCCCTCAGTGGGGTCGTCAAGAGCACCCATGATGTTCATGAGTGTGGTTTTGCCGCTGCCGCTGCGTCCTTTAAGGATAGTCAGTTTGCCTTCGGGTATCTCCATATCGATGCCTTTCAGCGCCCAAAACATGTCTCCATCGGGAGTTTTGTAGCCTTTTTTTACAGCTTTTGCTGTCATTATAATATTGCTCACTGTTAAGTCTCCTTTTTCAAAACAAATAACATGGCATCTGCCACCATATTTGTTTCAAGGTGCGCCGGGTTTTGCGCATTTTTGCGAAGCAAAATGAGGTTGATTCTTCATAACCTCAAGCGCAAAATCCCGAATGGTCGAAAACTATAATTTTCGACTAGTCTTCTCCCAATTTCAACGCCTGAGATATCTTCATTTTGGAAATAAGTGTACCAAGCACCACCATGCATACTGCGATAACCAGTGCAACCACTGTCAACAGGCGCACCATATCAGAGGTTTCAGACACTATGTGCAGCGGAATGACGGTGTCGGTGGCAGCGTATGCCAGCTGAACCAGCGGGATATACAGCCGTGATGCTATAACTCCGATAACAACGCCGAAAAGTATGGACAGTCCGGATATCCAAACCTGTTCGTTCACAAGCATGACGATAACTTCTTTCATGGTCATACCCATGGCTCTGAAAATACCGAACTGCAGCGAACGGGAGTTAATGGACAGGATCCAGTAAATCAGGAAGCCTACCGAGCAGATGAGCAATGTTACCACAAAGCTGACTGTCAGTATTCCGTTGGTGCCCTGGAAGATGGGGTCGTTTTTCAACTGTATCAACTGGGCTTTAGCATCCACAAACTTTGTCAGTTCAAGGTCGTTTTCCACCACGAAATCATAGATGAAATCAGTATCTTCCGCTGTTTTGATCCAGACTTCGTAGGGTCTTACTCCCCAGCGGGAACGGAGATAATCATAGTTGGACACGATAAGGAATCTGTTTTCTTCGGTCAACAGTCCGTCTTTTCCTTCCACCTGAACAACACTGTTGTAGGTGGGGAAATAATCCACAAAGCCGTAGATAACTCCTCTTGCAAAGTCGCCGGCAGAGTTTTTGTAGTTGATAACATCGCCAAGTTCATAGCCATACAACTCATGGAAATTGGCCGACACCAGAATAGCGTTAGGTGTCTGGGAAATTGCATTGAGGTAATTGTTGACATGAGTTGGCAGCAGTCCATCCTTGAACCATGCGGTATTGCCAAACTCCTGGGTGTCTATGCCCATAAGCGTCACCTTGACGTTGCCGCCCATGTCGTTGGTAACGTTCACGGAACAGGATTCGTCGTACAGCACCTTGGTGACGCTGTCCGCCTGCTCCAGCTCAAGATACTTGCGGTAGTCAGGTTCGGTATAAGCAAGGTCAGTCATGCCAAGAGGATCGTCCTGTACTGCCTGGGCATTGTCTGACCAGACTTCTTTTATGACGATATCCGCACCGGCCATATAGTTGATGCGGTCTTCCTCGTTGGTGTTGACCGTTCTGGCAGTTTGGGCATTGAATACGCCCATAGCAATGGTTACTACCATGAACACGATTATGTACGCCTGAGAATTCTTGGTTCTCTGCACCCACAGAAAAGAGGAATACATGGAGGGACTCCACCATTTTTTGCCGACATTGTATACCAGCCAAACCACGGCAGGTATTATGCGGAACACCAGAAGTCCGCAGGCTATCATAAACAGGGATGAACACAGGAACAGCAGCGGATCAAGACCTGCTCCCTCTGCAACCTTCTGGGCAAGGGCATCCTTTTGGCCGTTGAAGGAATACAGTCCGTAGAGCGACAGCGCCAGCAGTACCACATCCAGATACAGCTTTTGCCAGAAAGGCTTTGCCTTGACGCTTTTTGTGCGTTTGTGGTCAACAATGGACACATCGGCATATTTGAACACCGGCAGTACCATTGCGCCAACGCTCAAAAGTGCTGCCACCATTGCGTAAAGCAATACGGTGCCTGTGATCTCCACATCCAGCGCCTGACGGGATACAAACTCCAAAAACGCGTTGGATGAACCCACCATCTGGCATATCAGCATCGCCAACGGGACACCCACAACGAAACATACTGCAGCCACCAGAAGGCTTTGGATAAGATATATGCGGATTATCTGGCCTTTACCGGCGCCGCGGCTTTTGATTACCGATATCTCATTTTGCTCCTGATCCAGCATCTGGCGGGATACCATGAACACAAAGGCTGCCAGAAGTGCATAAAGCGGAACGCTGAGTATGCGCAGGGTTACGGAAACTCTGGTGGATTCTTCAAGATAGACTTCAATGATATCCGCAAAATAGTCGTTATAACTGTGGCTGTATTCGTTGAGGAAGGTCTCCCGATAATTCCGGGAGATGTTCATGATGTTTTCGCAGTTGTCCACAGTGAAGTCGTTATAATCCATCACCGCAAACCACAGACCCCTTACGCCTGAACCGTTTGTTGCGGAGCTCATAAACAGCTTATTGAAAGCCGTTTCGGATATCATAATATCCCTGTAATAACTGTCCGGCCCTTTATACCAATAGTCGTCCTCAGCGTCTGAGTTCTCATAAACGCCGGTTATTTGCAGTTTCAGACATTCGCCATTGGTAAATTTGAATGTGGGCAGTTCAAGTATTTCGCCCACCAGCAGGTTCTGGACAACAAGACATTTCTGGCTGACGATTGCCTTGACCGTGCCGTCCTGAGCAATGGCATCGTCGTATAGTTCGCCGGAAATTATATTGATATGGTCCTCAATATCCTTGAGGTAGCCGATTCGGAACTCCTTTTCGTCACTGTCCCCTTCTCTTTCCAGCTGGGGCACAAGCGCCACACTGTCCAGATAGAGGTTTTCGATAACGTGCAGGGATTCAACGCCGAATTCATCATCGATATTGTTGATCATATCCCGGTCGGCATAAAACTGTTCAAGTCCTCCCGATCCCACCGATGAATACAAATGCACCACGCTGGGGTACTTGCCGTTGTCGGTAACATACTGCTTCATGTCGTTGTTCAGCATGCGGGACAGGGCAGCTTTGGTGTACATAGGACTGGAGGCCGCTATTGAAATGAGCAGCAGGTTGCCGATAAGCAGGCTTACCACCAGCCACTTGCGGCATTTCATTTTTTGCAGAACGAATTGCAGCATATGGGACCTCCTAGTTCAGAATTACGGTTTGGCCGGATTCAACACCTGCCAGAATTACCGTGCAGTTTTCGCCCACGGTGCCACCGGTGATACCCCGGATGACGTAGCGTTTTTTCACCATATCGCCGTCAAGAACGGAAACGTAATAGTTGCCGTCCTCCACCTCTACTGCGCCTCTGGGCACAAGCAAGGCGCTTTGAGCCTGAACGGTGGTGACGGAAGCAGAGGGTTTGTTCAGCTCGTCTTCGGTCAGGTCTGCATCAAGCTTGAAATATGTATGACCGCTGCCTGCCACACCATCGGGCAGAACAGCATCGTTGGCCACTACTCTTGCGGTGACGGTCTGACGTTCGTCACGGCGTCCGTATTCCACAGTGACGTTCATGTTATAAAGGAAATTCTTTGCGGTGGTGGAAGAAAACAGAACCAGGCTGTCTGCCATTTTCAGTTCTGCAATTTCCTTTCCGGCGGCAACTTCAACACCTTTGTCGAAAGAGCCAAGGCTGTGGATCACGCAGTCAAAAGGTGCGTAAATGTATTCGTTTTCAAAGCCATGCTCTGCATCCGCAACTGAGCTGCGGAGTTGTTCGATCTCCACCTGCTGGTTATATTCATACTGTTCCAGTTCCAGCTGAGCAAGTTCGGCATATACGCTGCCTTTTGCCCGGGCAGCGGTCAGTTCTGACGTGAGCTCATCGACAGTCTTTTCGTATTCTTCTTCTGCTCTTTGCAGCGCAAGTTTTGCCGATTCGAGATCGGCTTCACTGCCTTTTCGGGTAAAGGTTGCGATCAGTTCGCCCTCTTTTACAAGCTGGCCTCTGGATACACTGAACCCGTCAAAATACAGTCCGCTTTCCGGGCAGTAAATGCTCTGGCCAAGGTAATATGTGGGTTCAAGGGACAGTTCGGAGGTTTTGATAAGGTCGCCTTCTTTTGCCACAGCTGTGCGGTAGTTGGCAGTCTTTGCTTCAGCGTTCTGAGTAAGCATGGCAGTTCCGGCATCGGAGCTGCTGCATCCGGAAAGAGATATCATCGCCGCAGCTGCCAAAATTAATGCTGTTATTCTAGCTCGCCACATAGAAAGCCTCTCCTTCCTCAAGTCCTGAGATTATTTGCACCTCGGCACTGGTAACAACACCGATTTCCACGTATTTTTTCACCTGTTCGCCGTTTTGTTCAAGGTAAATATAACTGCCTCCCGAGTCTTTGTGGACAGCGTTGGCAGGCACTTTTAAAGCATCCTCCACATAGTCCGTCACCAGGTACACGCAGGTAAACATACCGTTTTCGATGTCCTCGGTGGGGTCGATAATGCTGAATGTTGATGTCATTTCGGCATTGGAAATGCTCAGCTGCAAATACACTTCCCTCTCGTAAGGCTGATATTCCACATCGTATTCCGCACCGCCTATGGATGCGTAAACTCTGTCGCATTTTTCGATATCCGCCTGAGGTATGTATTCACAGGTGATGACTTTCGTATCGTCATCCGCTATGTAAACGCAGGCGGATCCTCCGCGGACACTGCCGCCGGGCTGAACATTCATTTTAACAACGGTGCCGTCGCAGGAAGCGGTAAGTTCGTCGTTTTTCAGGCTGCGTTCAAGGGTTTCCAGCTGCTGAACAAGGGTTTCCTGCTCTACAGAAAACAGCTGTTGCTGCTGTTCTGCCTGCAGGCGGATAAGCTGAGCCTCAAGCGAGCCTGTATCGCCGGAGCTTTCAGCCAGTTGGGCTTCCAGTTCAAGACGACGCATGTCAAATTCGTGGTTGGTAGCTCTGTATTCAATCTGCGCAGCAAGTTCATCGTACTGCTGCTGAATATCGGTCATATCCAGCGTTGCCAGCACATCACCGGTGCTGACCACATCGCCCAAAGTAATATTCAAATCGTCAATACTGCCGCCGGAAGCAAAACTCTGGCCAATGACCTCAGGTTCAATGGATGCTTCATACATCACAACGTTGAAAATCTCACCCCGGGTGGCAGTTTCGATATCCGCCTCAACCTTGGCAGGTTCCAGCAGTTCGGGTGCTTTGTTTCCTGAGCATCCGCAAAGCAGCAGGATGGGCAGAAGCAGGCATATTATTTTTTTCATCACTTACTTCCCCCTGTTAACCAACAATTACTTCGTCTCCGGTTTCAAGTCCGGAAATGATCTCAATTCCGCTGTCGGCTTCAAGGCCTGTTTCAACAGCTTTGGCACTGCGCAGCCCTGTCTCATCCTGGTAGTAAACCATGGGCTGGCCACCGATGGTAACAACAGCCTTTGCAGGCAGCCACATAACATCCTGCCTTGAATCCAGCACCAGATGAACCTCTCCACGGAAGTTCTCGCTTTCAAAGAACAAGTCTTCACCGGTAAGCACAAGGTATACTTTTTCTTCGTAAGTGCCCTTATTGTCCCGGCTTTCCGGTTCAAATCCCAGTTCTTCCGCTTCAACAACCATGGCTTCATAATCCGCATCGCCTATCGTAACGGTATACTTTTCCCCAACAACAAGCGCCTCATGATGCTCGGTGTATGCGCTGAGAATATACTCTTCGCGGTTGGCAATGGTCACAACGGTGGAGTTTTTGATGGTGGTGGAACCGGAATCAATGGATTTTGCATAGGTGACGGTTCCATCGATAGACGCATAAAGACGCCTGCTTTCTTTTTCCTGCTCCAGTTCCTGACGGCGAAGATTCAGAATGTAAATCTCATCTTCCAGTTCGGTGACTTCTTTCTCGTAATCGGAAATATCTTTGCCGGTCTGAGCATTCAGCTGCCTTGCGACATCAAGGCTTTGAGCTGCAATATCCAGTTCAATATCCAGCTGGCCAAGCTGCTTATCAATAGCTGCAATCCGGCTGTTGACAGCAGAGTTGTTCAGCTCGGCCACCAGGTCACCGGCTTTCACGCTGTCGCCCATCTGAACGTAGATGCCGCCGTACCGCTGACCGCTGACAGGAAATTTCAGATCCTCTTCCTGCAACGGCACGCTGCTGAAACTTATATCTGCAGTCAGTTCCAAATCGCCTTTTTGGACGATCTCCGTTTTATATTCTTCTTCAATCTGGGAAGTCACCAGCGGCAAAGCCGGTATTTCCGGCTCTTCGGGCAGCAAAAAACAACCGCTCAGGCTTACGGATATTGCCGCTGCCCATACGGTCATAGTAACAAATTTTCGTGTTTTCAAGCTATCAGCTCCCACATAATTCCTTAATTTAATATTATATGGCACGTCGGATTCAAAGTCAATTTCACATAATGTCATGAGCATAAATATAAAGCGTTTTCACAGAAACTACATGAATTCACTTCCAACCTGTAATGTTTTGTGATATAATAAATAAAACTTAGAATTATTGGAGATGGAAAACCATGGCAGTAAACATTGAATATCTTTGGCAGGATCGCCGTCGCCGTATGGGTATGCCTTTGAGTTTCACCAAATATGCCTTGAGCGATGATCGCATTTTCCTCGAAAAGGGTCTTTTGAACATGAACGAAGAAGAAGTTCAGCTTTACAGAGTCCGCGACATCAGCCTGTCCATTACTCTGTGGCAGAGAATTTTCGGCATGGGCACCATTACCGTTCAGTCCAACGACAAGACCCATCCCACACTTGAGATCAAAAATGTCCTCCATCCCCGGGAGGTCAAAGAGCTGATCCACGATCAGGTCGAATCTGTCCGCAAAGAACGTAACGTAGGTGTCAGCGAGCTTCTCAACGATGATATGGACCTCGACCTCTAATTCAATTTGCTTGATGCAATAAAAACCAAAACCTCCATCGCTTGATGGAGGTTTTGGTTTTATTTTTCTTCCTCTTCCTTAACTTCAACAAAGTTCTGGGAAGGAACGCCGCAGAGAGGGCAGTTCTCGGGGGGATATTCTCCCTCTTCAACATAACCGCAAATAATGCATCTGTATTTTTTCATCTTATTTTCTCCTTTCCTCTGCACAGGCTGCACACAAGCCGTGGAACACCAGATTGTGCTGGGTAACAAGGCAGTTCAGCTCGGTTTCCACATCGGCATCCATTTTGCTGACATCAAAACTGGTCTCGATATCGTCTACCCGGCCGCAGCCATCGCAAATAAAATGAGGATGAGGTTCCAGTTTGCCGTCAAATCTCTCATGGCCGTTGACCACGCCCACGGAGACCACCTCACCCAAATCCTTGAACAGGGATATATTACGATAAACCGTACCCAAACTCAAGTCCGGAAACATGGGTTTCAGCTCGTTATAGACCGTTTCCGCAGCAGGATGACTTTTACTGCTGTAAATCGCCTGCAGTATAGCTTCTCTTTTTCTGCTGTATTTTCTCATCCTCTCACCTTCTTTACGATAATGAATACTATTATTATAATTATTTTTATTCCTTTTGTAAAGTGGCAACAAGGCAGTTTCCCGAATATTTTAGTATCACAGTATATCAAAAGGACGTGATTTTTTGGTCATTCATGTGGTAACTGCCGGTGAAACTGTCTATTCCATAGCCGAGCAGTACGGTGTCGGCATCCAAAACATAGCCGATTATAACGGTCTTGAGCCTCCTTATCAGCTTGCTGTTGGACAAACGCTAGTGATACTCTTCCCTCAGCTGACCCACACCGTTCAGCAGGGCGAGACTCTTTACTCCATTGCGGAAAAATACGGCATGACATACCGGGAACTGCTGCGGAACAACCCGGGCCTGCAAGGGCGATTTGACATTTCTCCAGGTCAGCAGCTGGTGCTGTCTTTTACGGAACCGAAACGCGGTTCCATATACGTCAACAGCTACGCCTACCCT
>JAZULX010000066.1:0-1833 GCA_045603325.1 Oscillospiraceae bacterium
TTATCTTGCGTTGTATCTGTCCAATGCGGACTGCTGGGCGTCCAGACAGTTCTGGAGTCCCAGTTCGTACAACCTGTCAACGTATTCAGCCCAGTTTTCCTCGATGTCAAGCTCGCCTACTACAAACTTCATTATCATCTCGGAAGCGTAGGTGTCAACGTCGGTGAGACTGCCGTACAGCTGAGAAGTTTCTTCCTCGGTGTAGGTCATATTGGCAGGCATGTCATATGCGCCGTCGGAACCGCTGTTGTACATTTCAACGGCTGCAAGACCAAGTTCGTCCATGTTTGCTTCAAGATCACGGTCTGAGTCAAACAGTGACGGTGCGCTGTAGTGGATATAGGAGCCGGAAGCCTGAGTGAAGTTCAGACCGTTGGGGTTGTTGGTCATATCCTCGGTGTAATGGGGCTGGCCTGCTTCGTCAAAGTAGTAGCTGATGCCTTCCATACCATAATTGTTCAGCAGCTGTCCTTCCTCAGTGAACTGGAAATCAAGCCATTTTGCCAGCACGTCAAGGTTTTCGGTGCCAACGGTGATACATACGGAGTTGATATTGGTCTGACCCATACCGCCGGAGAAGTGAGTGATCTGACCCTTTTCCATAACTGTGTTGGGCATACCCACAACGTGGAAGCCTTTGGCCTGAAGGTCATCGTAACCGTTATATTCGGTGATGTATCCGGCCTCGGACCAGAAGATGCCGACCTGATCGGAGAATATTTCGGTCTCGCTGTCACCGCCGCCGGTGTTGTTGTAGAAGTCCTTACTCAGCAGACCTTCGGAATACCATTGTGCTATCATGCTGATGAAGTCTTTCATGTTGTCCTCAACATAGCAGCTGTGGATAACACCATCGATCTGATAGAAATGGGTGCCGGTGCCCGTAACGTCAAAGCCGGGCAGGTCAAAACCGCCGGAGAAGTATGTGCCGGGGTTGACAGCGTAGTTGAAATAGAAGGGGTTGGTACAGTCGAATTCGGTTTTGAAAGCCTTGCCCACTTCGTACCACTCATCATAGGTTTCAGGCACGTCCATGCCGACCTTTTCCAGCCAGTCGTCACGGATAACGCCGCCCTTGGTAGCGATGGATTCGTCTTCAAAACCGCTGATGTAAAGCATTTGACTGCTGTCGTTAAGGATATCTTTTTCAAACTCGGGATACTCGTTCAGCACTGACATATAGGCAGGCATATCGTTGTAAACCATATCCGTCAGGTCGATAATGACTTCGTCAACAAGGGCCTGTTCTGCACCGCCGCTGTAAAGTCCGCTGAAACCGGCTATCATGTTGGGGTAATCGCCGGAAGCGATCATAAGATTAAATTTCTCGGACTTGGTAAACAGGTCAGCTTCGGTGTATTTGATCCGTACATTTGTCATGTCACGGAGATACTCGGTGACGGCAGCTGTGTTGTAGCTCTGTTCGGCACCCAGCTGTGCGGCGATAAAGGGAGGAGCGCCTTCGATCCAGAAAGAGAATGTCACTTCATCATCGGTAAGCGGCATTTCATAAACAACAGGGCCGGCTTCTTCAGGAGCTTCCTCAGCGGCAGGCTCTTCGGGCAGAGCTTCGGGTTCCGCAGGTTCTTCTGGAGCTTCTTCGGTGGTGGGTGCAGAATCAATGGGGTCTTCCGCCGGAGTTTCGGTTTCCGTATTGCCCGAGCATGCCACCAGAGCAGTCAGCATGGCAAGAGCCAAAAGTAAAGCTAACAGTTTCTTCATATTGTTCCGTCCTTTCAATTTTCTTCTGTAAAAATATGCAGCAACTTTTATGCCAGATAAGACTGAATCCGTGGGGCAGGGAGCGGATTTGCTGTCATTCCGAGCGAGGCA
>JAZULX010000067.1:0-3783 GCA_045603325.1 Oscillospiraceae bacterium
GCTGGGAGAGGTGGAGCGTAAGGTCAGCGAGAGGTCAGCTTTGCTGACCTTGGCGACGGAGAGGGTTGAATCGAAATGATACCATTGCCCAAATTGATTTTATATGCCATAATTTCTAAAACCCGGGCAAAAATCTGAAACATTTTCCCATTTTTTCCGTCCCAAATTACAGAGAGAAAAATGCCGCAGTCTGCACAGCGGCTTGCAAGACTTGAGGTGAAGTGGTTTATGGAAGACAGCAGAATTATCGACCTGTTTTGGCAGCGTGATCAGCTGGCAATTGCCGAAACGTCGGCCAAATACGACAGATTCTGTTTTTCGATAGCATATAACATACTTAAAAACAAAGAAGACTCGGAAGAGTGCGTCAATGATACCTATATGAAAGCATGGAACGCCATACCGCCCACACGACCGGGCAAGCTCCAGTCGTTTCTGGGCAAAATAACCCGGAACCTGGCGCTGGACAGGTACGACTACAACAACGCCGCAAAACGAAACGGCGAAGTTGATGCCATACTTTCCGAACTGGCAGAGTGCATATCGGCGCCGGAAAACGTGGAAAGCACATACGAGGAAAAATACATAGCATCGCTCATCAGCCAATGGCTGCGACAGCAGGATGAAACCCGTCGAAACGTTTTTATCCGCCGTTACTGGTACTCAGACTCCATATCAGAGGTGGCAAAACGCTTTGGCATGAGCGAAGGACGTACGCGATCAATGCTGTTTCGGCTGCGTGAAAAGTTGAAACACTATCTCAGACAGGAGGGGGTGACCATATGAACAAGCGTGATCTTTACCGTGCCATCGGCCAGATAGACGATGACCTGATCGAACAGGCAGCCTTTGCCGGCAAAAAGACAACGGCTCGTCCGTGGATAAAATGGACAGGGCTTGCAGCCTGCTTTGCGCTGGTGGTATCTGCCGCAGTGATGCTGCCAAAACTGCAAAGCGACGACAAATCAGCCCAATCAAGCAATCTGGAATCTGCTCCGGAGCTGGCTGCACCTGCTGCTGAGGCAGAAATCTACGGCATTGCAACTGCCGAGGATATGGGCTTCGATGTCATGACCCTTGCCGTCACTGCCACTGAGTATCAGGGCAGCAGCATATCCACCGATTCGGGATTCATCATCACAGCCAACGGAATTACCGAAGATATGGTCAGGGAACTTGTTAACATAACACCATCAGTTGACTACACCCTTTCAACTGCATCGGATGGCGGGATAATACTTACTCCCGATAGCCTGGCCAGCAACTCCATCGTCAGTCTGGAACTAACGGACAATGAGGGAAATTCCCTGAAAAAATGGGCATTCCAGACAGCCGATGTGTTTACCCTCACATCCCATTATCCTGCCGAGGGAGACACTATATACACAGACAGCGGAATCGAGTTCGCATTCAGCTCCGCATCGGTTGACATAACTACTGTTGAGGCTGCTTTTTCCATTCAGCCCGAGATTGATGGCCGCTTTGAACAGCGGGGCAAAACAGTAATTTTCGTGCCTGAAAACGGCCTTGAACCTGGAGCGGATTATACCGTGACTCTGGAAGGTACGGCGGCAGATACGGACGGCATATCCATTGGCGAAACCGTCAGCTTTTCCTTCACCGTTGATACGTCCGGCGAAAGCCTGTTTGGTTGGTCTGAGGGTGAACTTACATCGGTAACCCCGGGGACTGTACCTGTACTTAGCTCACCGGCAGGATATAATTACACCAATCTTCCCGTCGATGTGGAAGTCTACGCTTACGATTCCTTTGACCGATTCGCCGATGACCTTTGGTCAGCTTCGGCACGCACCGGATACGAAGTTGACACAGACGGCATGACTGCCGTTATGAGCTTTGAAGCCCAGCAGATTCCGACTGCCGGGATGTATTCCGAAACTTACACAATAACCTTACCCGGTTCTTTGGCAGAGGGAATGTACGCTGTTAAGTATGCCATGGAAACCGAAGACGGCATAACCGATACCAGCTTTGGCTTCATTCAGGTATCGCCTCTGTCTGTCTATGCTGCAGCGTCTGACGATCAGATGCTTGTTTGGATAAACGACACCCGCACCGACAACGTGGTGCAGGGAGCAAATGTTGACGTCAGCATCGAAAACCGGACGGCATCCGCAGTAACCGACAGTATGGGCAGCGCTGTTTTGGAGCTTCCCGACTGCGAAAGCGGACAGAAGTATCTTCTGAAAGTGGAGGACGGTGACAGCCTGTATGCAGCGGTTTGTTATTCCGGCTACGATTATGGCGAAGATCTTGCCGAGGACTATTACGGCTACATCTACACCTCCCGTGAGCTTTACCTGCCCACCGACACCATAAAAGTTTGGGGATATATCCTGCCCCGCCGTGACGTGGAACCGGCCCAAACGGCAGAAGTGGTGTTCGGCGACCCTGAAAACGAAAGCTTTTTGGAGAGTGTCGCCGTGGATGTGAGCGACAACGGCAGCTTTGAATGTGAGCTGGATATTGCGGATATGGGCTGGTCGAACCTCCCGATATTGGTTTACATAAATGATGAACTTATTTACAGAAAGTATGTAGAAATTAATGATTACGAAAAACCAATTTACATAATATCTGCTGAGACTGATAAGGAAATCTACTTTACTGACGAAGTTTCCGATGTGAATATCACTGCCTCTGCCTCTTTCTTCGACGGAACTCCTGCGTCCAATTTGGTGCTGGAGTATTCCGCAGGCTGGGACAAAGAAAACCAAACTATAGTATGTGATAAAAATGGCAACACAGATATTGATGTGGCTTACCATCGTGATGAGGTCAGCGATTGGCGGCCCTACAGAGCCAGCATTTCAATCAACACCGGTGAGTTGGACTCCGTGGCGACCTACACCTACCTGAACCCCATCCTGTTCTATCACGACATCATGCTTGAGGCCGAGGTTGGCGAAAACGGCCTGGAGATTTTTTCAAACTATATCGAGCTTGGAGATATCGAAACTGAAGAGGAACTGTACTCCGGTGACTACATCGAAAACATCCGGGGCGAAGTCTACGACTGCACTGTTACAGTAACCGGTACCGAGCGTTTCTGGCAGGAAACACCCACCGGCAGCTATTACGATATCGTTTACAAAAAGAACGTGGAAACCTATTCCTATGAGCTGATCGAAAACACTCTTGGGCCTTGGGAAGTGCAGCTGAAAGACGGTAAGGCGATCGTCGCTGATTTTGAACCGATGGACGACAGGAACTACACCTTTACCGTCACCACCACCGACAGCGACGGTTACACCGTAACCACCGATGTTTACCACACAGGCACTGCCTATGGCAATCCCGGCGAAGAGGAAATCAATCTTCATTTTGAAACCGACGAAACCACCTATATGGCGCACTTTGCCGACGGTGAAGATGTTCTGCTGGAGGTTTATAACTACGATCGGATCTTTGAACCTGATGAAGGCCATTTCATCACCTTCATGCAGCAGGAAACCTTCTATGATACAACGCTTCGGGAAGGCAATTCCTTCAGCGTGGACTATGACGAAAGAAACCTGCCCAACGCTAACGTGCTTGGGGCCTATTACGTCGATGGTCAGGTTTATACCATCACCAAACGTCAGCTTGCGTTCAATACAGAACAGCGAGAACTGACGGTTGACATAACAACAGACGCAGATACGTTTGAACCCGGCGGTGAAGCCGATGTAACAGTTGTGGTTACCGATAGCAGCGGCAATCCCATCAGCGGTGCAGCAGTGCTTATCAGCGTATCCGATGAAGCAGCCTTTGCCATAAAGG
>JAZULX010000068.1:0-4282 GCA_045603325.1 Oscillospiraceae bacterium
CATGGCTACGATCCGACTTTGTCTTTTCCGATATTTCCTTCTCTGTCAACAAGGGTGAGGTTCTCGGTTTCTTTGGTCTTGTCGGTGCAGGTCGCTCCGAGATCATGCGAGCTGTTTTCGGTGTAGACAAATACAATGCCGGCGAAGTAATCATTGACGGACAGCCTCTCAAGGCCGGTAACCCTGCGCAGTCCATAGCCAGTGGTATCGGTTTCTGTACTGAGGACAGAAAGAAAGAAGGCCTCATGCTCAGGCTGTCCATTCTCCTGAACATGACCCTTGTCAAGCTGCCCAAAATCAGCTCAATGGGCGTTATCAACCGCAAATCTCAAGCTGCACTGGCTCATGAATATGTTGAAACCATTTCCATCAAAACTCCTTCCGTCAATCAGCTGGCCGGTAACCTTTCCGGCGGTAACCAGCAGAAAGTTGTTCTGGCGAAATGGCTTATGACCGATCCCAAGGTTCTCATCGTTGACGAACCCACAAGAGGTATCGACGTCGGTTCCAAGTCTGAAATCTACGGCTTGATATCCGACCTTGCTCAGCAGGGTGTTGCCGTCATCGTCGTTTCTTCCGAAATCGAAGAGATCATGGGCATCTGCGACCGTGTCATCACCATATGCGAAGGCAAGCTCACCGCAAGTTTCCCCACCAAGGGCACAAGCACCGAAACCATTCTTGCTGCTGCTCTCGGCAAAACCGTTTCTGCAGGAGGTGACGCACAGTGAGCGAAAAGAAAAGCCTTAAAAGCTATTGGAGCAAGTTCATGTCCCTGAACGGAAGCGGCGTCTTTCTGGCCCTTATAGCTTTCATCATCCTCGTTTCAATACTCGCTCCTCAGATAACCGGCGGTCACTTCCTGACATGGACCAACATTATCCAGATTTTCCGTCAGCAGACCTACATCGGCATTATTGCCTGCGGCATGACTCTGGTTATCATCACCGGAAGCATCGACCTTTCCGTTGGTTCTCAGCTGACACTTCTTACCGTACTTTGTGCCCAGATGAGCAAAACCATGGGCAACCTGGCGATCCCCGCCACTCTTGCTCTCGGCTTTCTTCTTGGTCTTGTAAACGGTCTGTTCGTCAGCGGTCTGAAGCTCAATTCCTTCATCACCACTCTGGGTACCTCTTCCATGTACGGTGCGCTGGCCCTGATTCTTGTCTCCGGTCACACTGTCCGCGGAGATTCCGCTTTGTTTGACTGGATTGGTTCCGGAACCCTGTTTGGCATTCTTCCCATTCCTGTTGTAATCATGCTGGTTGTCGTTCTGATCTTTGCGTTTGTTTCCAAACGCACTGTTTTCGGCCAGCGGCTTTATGCAATCGGTGCCAACCCAACCGCCGCACGATTCTCCGGCATAAAATCCCGCAGAGACGTTTGCATCACCTATATCCTTTGCGGTCTTTGCTGCGCACTGGCAGCTGTTGTTCTTATTGCACGTTCCGTTTCTGCCAACCCTCAGGCAGCAGCCGGCAAGGAAATGGATATCATTCTGGCTGTTGTTCTCGGCGGCACCAGCGTACTTGGCGGCAAAGGCTCCATCTGGGGTTCCGTCATTGGCTTCCTGTTCATCGGTTTCGCATCCTCGGGCTTCACTTTCCTTGGATTCGACCAGTACATTCAGTGGATCGTCATGGGCATCATTCTTCTTGTTGCCCTGGCATCTGACGTATTCAGCGAAAGGGGGATCTCGATTTGGAAATCAAGAAAAGCAAAATAAATGCCGGCAGCATCAAACGCTTCCTGCTGAGCTATAACTCCATCGTTATCTTCCTGCTGCTGCTCATATTCGCAACCTTTTTCGTTGGCAAGTTTACCAAAAACTACGACACAATTGTTGTTGAAGCCAGCCTTTACGGTTTTATCGCCATCGGTCTGGCGCTGGTAATGATAACCGGCAACATCGACCTGTCAGTCGGTTTCCAGCTGGCAGCCGCATCTGTTATTACCGTTGTTGTGCTCGACAGCACCGGAAGTCTTCCCCTCGCCTGCGCTGCAGCTATTCTCTCCGGTGCTCTGATGGGTTCCATCAACGGCATGGCCGTTACTAAGCTTGGTATCAGCCCGCTGATAGCAACTATTGCCACAAACTATATTTATAAGGGATTTGTTTACTTCTTTACCAAAGACGGTTCTTTCTATCCCGAAGGCGAGCTCCGCAACACGCTGAAAGAAAGTATTGCCGGTGTTGAGTTTTTCGGCAGCGAATTCCTTGCCCTTACTGTTATAATCTTTGTTGCGGCACTGGTAATTCTGTTCTTCGTTCTGCGTAAAACCAAATTTGGTGTCAGCCTTTATATCTCCGGCGACAATGCCGAAGCCGGTCAGCTGGCAGGCATCAATATCAGCCGAGTGCAGTTCTGGGCATACGTTCTGTGCGGCATCTGCTGCGGTATTGCCGGTATGTTCTTTGCATCCAAGTCCGGCGCAGCTGTTTATACCCAGGGTGAAGGACGTGACGTTTTCGCTATCTCTGCCTGTGTTATCGGCGGCATAAAAATGGCCGGCGGCAAAGGCACCATGGTCAACGTGCTTCTTGGCATCCTTATCATGCGCATTATCTCCACCGGCATGAATCTGATGCTTATTCCCGCTGCATGGGTAGACTTTGTTTCCGGCGCTATGCTGGTAGGCGTGCTTATTATCGACCGCTTTACCACTCTTAAAAAAGAGTCTTAACACTCTCCGTTCAGTGACTACCCGTAAGGGTTCACATATTATTACAATCGAAAGGACAAACACACCATGAAAAAGCTTATCGCACTTCTTCTCGCTCTCGTGATGTGCCTCTGCCTGGCCGCCGGCGGCGCCACCGAAGAAGCACCTGCCGAGAATGCTGAAGCAGAAGCTGCAGCTCCTGCTGAAGACATCACCATCGCTTATTCCGCCATCGCTTACTCCATCGCTGTTCTGCCCCAGTCCCTGCACGACAACATCAAGGCCGAATGCGACGAACGCGGCTGGGAATTCATCTCCCTGGCAGCCGAAGGCGACGCTGAAAAGCAGTCCGAACAGATCGATCAGCTGATCGACCAGGAACCCGACGTTCTGGTTCTCTTCCCCGCTGACCCCGTCCTCGCTGACGACTGGGTAAAGAGAGTTGAAGAAGCCGGCATCCCCTGCGTCTGCGTATGGACTGACGTAAGCACCGCTCAGTCCTCCGTTGAATGCTATGTCGGTCCCGACAACTATCAGCTGGGCTACAACCTTGCTCAGGCTTTCATCGATGCCAACGGCAAGGACGCCGGTCTGAAGCTGGTCCGTATCGGCGGCGTTCCCGTACAGTCTGACTACATTGCCCGTAACCAGGGTGTTGAAGACTGCATCGCTGCAAACTCCAACTACGAAATCCTCGGCGACGTAGCATGGGCTTTCTCTTCCCGTGCCGACGCTCAGGCTATGATGGAAGACTTCATCGCCACCTATGGTGACGACATCGACGCTCTGCTGGGCTACGACGACGACCTTACTCTCGGCGGCGTAAACGCTCTGCAGGAAGCCGGTATGACTGACGTTCAGGTTTACTCCATCACCGGTCAGAAGGAAGCTCTTACCGCCATCAAGGAAGGCAAGATGACCCTGACTGCTCATTACACCACTCTCGAAACTGCTGATATCGTGGCTTCCGCTCTGGATTCCATCGTTGCAGGCGAAGAAGTTGGCGATTACTACAAGTACATCACCGTTACCAACATCACCAGCGAAAACGTTGAAGGTGTTGAAGGCGAATTCTAATTTTTGATTAGATGCAGAACATCCCGGATGGTTTCATCCGGGATGTTTTCAACCTGTCAAAAAAACGTAGTTATTAGGTTCTCTCTGATGAGGGGGGTTGTCAGCAAAGCTGACTGAGAGGGACCTTGGCTCTCCCTTTGGGAGAGCTGTCAGCGAAGCTGACTGAGAGGGAAAAAACATGACTATACCAAAAGAAAACAACCAATTGGAAAATGCCCGACGGCTTCGCAGGGAAATGACTCCCCATGAGCGCAAGCTTTGGTATCTTTTTCTTCGCACATATCCTGTAAAAATTTACAAACAGCGGATCATCGGCAAATTTATAGTGGATTTTTACTGCGCTTCTGCAAGGCTGGTTATCGAAATAGATGGTTCCCAGCATTATGAGCCCGAATGTATGCTCCATGACACAAAGCGTTCCGCATTTTTGACAGATCTGGGTTTAGAGGTTTTGCGATTTTCAAATCGGGAAATTGACAGAGATTTTCTTGGTGTATGCGAACACATTGATAATACTATTCAAATACGACTGCAAGAC
>JAZULX010000069.1:0-14760 GCA_045603325.1 Oscillospiraceae bacterium
AGGTGTAGGTAACGGTGCCGTCTTCGTTGACAACGCCTTCGGGCAGTTCAGCAGCGGAGTCAGCAACAATGACCAGGTTGCCGTTTGCGTCCTGTGCCCATTTGGCCAGGCCGGAGAACAGATGGGAAACCATGGTAGCTCCATCAACGGCAGAGTTCAGTGCGGGGTCCAGAGTGTCGGGCTCGGAAGCCAGGCAGATGGACAGGGAATTAGCAGCGGTTTCAGCGGCCTTTTCAGGGCTGCCGCAAGCTGCGAGGGACAGACACATAACAAGAGCCAGAACCAGTGCGAGGATCTTTTTCATTTTAAAGATTCCTTCCTTTCAGTGATAATATTTTTCAATATGCGCATAGTCACCATAAGGTGCCAAACGCACACATATTGACATGAAAATCAGTTAATTTCATCTACTCTATGACAGGCCACGAAATGGCCGGTCGAGACTTCTTTGAATTCAGGCATTTCCTGTGCGCATTTTTCCTGAGCATAGGGGCAGCGGGTACGGAAAGGACAGCCCGAAGGAGCGTTCATGGGGCTGGGGATATCGCCTTCCAGCATAATGCGCTGATTTGCTCTGGCAATCTTGGGATCGGGCACAGGTACAGCAGACAGAAGAGATTTGGAATAGGGATGCAGAGGATGGTCATAAATCTCTCCGGCATCTGCCAGTTCCACCATCTTGCCAAGATACATAACGGCAATACGGTCGGAAATATGACGGACAACCAGCAGGTCATGGGCAATGAACAGATAGGTCAGGCCCAGCTTTTCCTGAAGTTCGTCGAACATATTGATAACCTGCGCCTGAATAGACACGTCCAGAGCGGAAACAGGTTCGTCACAGACGATAAAGTCGGGGTTGACAGCCAGAGCACGGGCAATGCCGATACGCTGACGCTGACCGCCGGAGAACTCGTGGGCATAACGGGCAGCGTGTTCGCTGTTCAGACCAACATGGCTCATCAACTCAAGGATACGTTCCTGACGTTCTTCCTTGGAGGAGTACAGCTTGTGCACATCCAGAGGCTCGCCAATGATATCGGCAACGGTCATTCTGGGGTTCAGGGAAGAATAGGGATCCTGGAACACCATGGTGGCCTTTTTGCGGAACTCAGCAATATCCTGCTTTGTTTCCAGCTTTTTGCCGTTGTACCAGACTTCGCCGCCAGTGGGCCTGTAAAGGTGGAGAATAGTGCGGCCAACGGTTGTTTTGCCGCAGCCGGATTCGCCTACCAGACCAAGGGTCTCGCCCTTGTTGATGGAGAAAGAAACGCCGTCCACAGCCTTGAGGGGTTTGGTCTTGAAAGCGCCTACATTGATATCGAAATACTGCTTGAGGTCTTTGACTTCCAGCAGAGGCTGTTTAATGATCTCACTCACCGGTCGTCACCTCCTTCAAGCGTTAAGGTACCGTTATCCAGACCTTTTTTGACGTTCATCCAGCAGGCAGCCTGATGATCGTCGTTTATCTGCATGCGTTCACAGCGCGAACTGAGGCATATTTTCATTGCTGCGTCACAACGGGGAGTAAAGGGACATCCCTCAGGCATATTCAGCAGGTCGATGGGCGTGCCGGAAATGGGCTGCAGCTTTGTACCCGCGCTTTCGGTGCTGGGGATTGAACGCAGCAGACCCTTGGTGTATTCATGGCAGGGATTGTAGAAAATTTCATCGGCAGTACCCTGCTCGCAAATGGAACCGGCATACATAACGATGACTTCGTCACACAACTGGGCCACAACACCCAGGTCGTGGGTGATCATTATAATTGCCATGCCCAGTTCTTCCTGCAGGGACTTCATCAGCTCCAGAATCTGAGCCTGAATGGTAACGTCCAGAGCGGTGGTAGGCTCGTCTGCAATAAGGATGTCGGGCTCACAGGCCAGAGCCATGGCGATCATGATACGCTGACGCATACCGCCGGAAAACTCATGGGGATACTGATTCATGCGCTTTTCGGGCTCGTTGATGTTGACAAGGCGCAGCATCTCGATAGCGCGTTCTTCAGCCTGCTTTTTGTTGCGGTCGGTGTGGAGGGTGATGGCCTCCATCAGTTGATGACCTATAGTATAGGTGGGGTTAAGAGAGGTCATGGGGTCCTGGAAGATGATGGATATCTTGTTGCCGCGGACGGTTTTCATGACCTTTTCACCGGCATTTACCAGTTCCTGACCGTCCAGCTTGATGGAGCCGGACACGATCTTACCGGTGGATGCCAGAATCTGCATTATGGAATAGGCGGTAACGGACTTGCCGGAACCGGATTCGCCAACGATGCCAAGGACTTTTCCTCTGTCAAGATTGAAGGACACACCGTTGACGGCTTTTACTTCACCGGCATCGGTAAAGAAGGAGGTATGCAGATCGTTTACTTCAAGCAAATGCATTTTTCATACTCTCCTTTCTTAGCTGTTGAGTTTGGGGTCGAAGGCATCCCGGAGGCCGTCGCCAAACAGGTTCAGAGAAAGAACGATAAGGGAAATAACGATGGCAGGGATGACAAGACGGTAGGGATAGGAGCTGATGCCGTTAAGAGCATCGGAAGCAAGGCTGCCCAGAGAAGGCATGGGAGCGTTTACGCCCAGACCGAGGAAGGACAAAAAGCTTTCGGTAAAGATGGCGTTGGGGATCTGCAGTGCAGTGGAAATGATAACAACGCTGATGCTGTTGGGGATCAGGTGCTTTGTAATTATCCAGAACCCCTTTGCGCCTGTGGCGCGGGCGGCAAGAACGTACTCCTGCTCCTTCAGAGAAAGTATCTGACCGCGGATCTGGCGGGACATGGACACCCAGTACAGCAGAGCAAAAACAACGAAAAGACTTATCATATTTGCGCCAAGCTTTTCGAACACGGTACCTGCTATAACAGCTTCCAGACCGGTGCCCAGCACGGCTGCCAGCAATATGACCATCAGCATATCGGGCAAAGAATAGATAACATCAACGATACGCATGACGACCAGGTCTACCCTTCCGCCGCAGTAGCCGGCAACGGAGCCCATCAGCATGCCGATAACCAAAACTATCAAGCTGGCAAAGAAGCCAACAGCAAGGGAGATTCTTGTGCCGTAAACAACGCGGATAAAGTAGTCACGGCCTGCAGCGTCGGTACCGAAAATGTGGGGAAATACCTTTTCCCCTGCCTCGATACGTTCCAGCTCAGTCTCGCCGTATTCAAATGGAGAGAGGTTTGCAAAGGAAGCGTCAACAGGCTTGCCGGGAGTGATGCCCAGCTGAGTGTCGTAAGCATAGGGCCAGAACATGGGGATAATAATGGCCGACAGGGTTATGATCACAATGAGGAAGAAGCTGACGGTTGCCACCTTGTTCTTCAGCAGGCGCTTTACGCCGTCTTTGAAGAAGGTGGTGGATTCCCTCATCTGCACCATATATTCTTTTTCTGCCTCGGTGGCAGGTTCAAATGCGCTCAGGTCTGTGTGGAGACTGAACTTATTTTTTTTGATATCCATTGCAGCCTCCTGATTATTCCAGATTGATTCGGGGGTCGACAACCTTATAAAGGATGTCGCTTATCATGTTCATAATAACGATAAGAGAAGCCAGAACTATGGTGGTGCCCATAATCATGGGGTAGTCACGGTCGGTGATGCTGCTGACGAAAGCACGGCCGATACCGGGAACGGCAAATATCTGCTCAACTACCAAAGAACCGGTGACGATATATGCCAGCATGGGGCCAAAGTAAGTGATTACGGGAATAAGTGCATTTTTCAGCGCATGGCCGAATATGATCTTGCTGCCGGAAACGCCTTTAGCCTTGGCAGTGCGGATGTAGTCCTGGCCCAGAACGTCCAGCATTGAGGAGCGGGTAAGTCTGGTGATGTTGGCCATGGGAGACAGAGACAGGGTAATGATAGGCAGAATCAAGCCGCCTTCAGCCGCACCGTTGGCAGGCAGCAGCCGCAGCGTTACCGAAAACAGTATCAGCAGCAGCGAGCCCATGATGAACGACGGCATTGAAATGCATGCGGTGGTGAACACCATGACGATACGGTCGATGATCTTATTGCGCCGCAGGGCTGCAACGGCACCCAGCACAACACCTATCACCAGCGCAATAACGGCAGCCGACAGGCCAAGCTTGGCAGAGGTCTTCATGCCGTCACCGATAACGGTTATAACATCACGTCCACGCTGTTTCAGCGAGGGACCGAAGTCAAATTTGGTTACGATATCCTTCAGGTATGTAAAATACTGCTCCATAAGCGGTTTATCCAGACCGTATTTGGCTTCAAGAGCCGCCTGAGCTTCGGGGGTAATGGCCTTTTCAGACATGAACGGGCCGCCGGGTACCGCCCTTGAAACGAAGAACGTTACCGTAATTACCACCCATACAGTCAGTATCGCCAGTACGATACGTTTCAGGATGTAAAACAGGTTTTTTGAACTCATCAATTGCACCTCGCATTTAATAGGTAAAGATTCTTTATCTTTTCGGAGCATCCGAAAAGATATGCAAGGGCATGCCCTTGCATAAATCCTAAATTTTACACGTCATAGATTTAACAATAAAATCAATCTATTTTACCCTTTTTTTCGCAAAAAGGCAAGGGCAATTTGCTGAAAAATGCAGGTTTTTCTGCCGTTTGTTTCATTTTTTGCAGCGTCGTGTCCGAAAAAACGCTAAGAGGCGGCGAAATGCCGCCCCTTAGTATCAGAACTAAATCAGTTTACCTTCAAAACGCCGCCGGAAGCAAGGGCATATTCGCCCGCTTCGGCACCCTTGGCAGTGATGGTCACGCCTGCGGGAGCGTCGATCTTATCCACATCAACTTCGCCCATAAAGACTACTTCGGAATCCTTGTCGGCATACCAGCTGCTTTTGCCGTCCATCTTTACGATGGCACCGCCTGTGATACCGCCCTTGAGTTTGGAGTTTTCAAAATAAACCACCATGCGGCGTTCGGTATCGCCATGGATGATATCATTTTCGGTGTCCATATTGCGCAATTTGAGGTGAATGCCGTAAACCACGTCATTGCCAACCTTGGCAGCCATGGGGTCGTCGTTGACTCTGGATCGAACAAGAACACCGGCAAGAGACTTGACCTTTACTCCGTCGAACAGTATGTCAACGTTTTCACTCTTGACGATAACTGCGCAGTCTCTGGTCTGAATGTCGCCGCCCACAACATCAAGTCCGCTGACCTGAGTGTTGGAACCGCCAACAACGTGGATAAGTGCAAGATAGCTGCCGCATTTTGCCTTGCAGTCGTGGAACTTGACGTCAGCCTCACCGGCAATGATGGCACCCATATTGGCAACTTCCAGATCGCAGCGGTTCAGCACGCAGTGGCACATTGTGTCGGCATAGGTGCCGTAACCGGAACGGGTGGTGATGACCTTGCAGTCGTTGGCTTCCAGATAAACTCTGTCGCCGCCGGCGTCGGTGGAAAGAGCTGCCCAGCTGTCGGCAATAATGGTGGAGTTATAAAAATAGCTTTCGGAATCCATTACGGTGCAGTGGGTACGCATATTGCCCTCGATTTCAAGATAAACGGGAGGCTTTGCCATGCCGGGGCCCATGACCCAGGTGACTTCCTTGACATCCACAGGCCAGGGATCGCCGTGGGATATCAGCATGGAGTCGTAAACCTTCAGCAGAGAGTTGCCGCCGCAGGATGTGGCGCAGCGGAGCTTGCCGTCCATGTTGATGAAGCAGTTTTTCAGAGTCAGCTTGCCATGGTCTTCGACAGAAGCGCCGGAGATTTTGCCGCCAAGACCTGCACCCTCGCCGGAAAGCTTGATGATTGCGTTGGTCAGGGTGAAATCACTGCCTTCACCGGAAACATATACGCCGCCGATGGCGCTGTTGGAGGAAAGCACCTCTATCATATCGCCCTCAGTATCCGATGCGGTACCGGCAATCAAAGCAGCTTTTGTTTCCTCAGCAGCAGGCAGCAGCTTGCCGTCTTTGATTTCAACGCAGGCAAAGGTGGGTTTTTGTTCCATCATCATGCCTTCGGGGCCGGGACCTCCGGGTCCGCCAGGGCCTTCGCCACCGGGGCCACCGGGACCTCCGGGTCCGCCGGGGCCTTCGCCTTCGGGATGGGGCTGCATTTTGACATAAGGGCTTCTTACATATTCTTCATTGGGTATTCCGTTGATTATCATTTTGTACTTCCTTTCCTTTTCTTGTTCATTTGATATTAGATTATCACAAATCCAATACCACCGCAATTGCCATAACCTGCGTTTCACAGTCAAATATGTATGTCTGATACGGTGATATTATTGCCGTCGCAGCAAAAGAACAAGCTGTCATTCCGAATATTGCTGCGCAACATTCGGAATGACAGCTAATCTTTATTCACCAATTCCCAGTAATCTGCGGTAAACTTCAACGCCTACCAAAAGCACGTCTTCGTCGAAGTCGAAACGGCAGTTGTGCAGGGGCTGGTCATTCTTTCCGCCCTGAATGCCCAGCCACATGAACACACCGGGAATCTGCTGCTGATAGCAGGCAAAATCCTCGGCAGCCATGGCCGGTTCCACAAGGACGATATCTTCCATGCCGGTATAGGTATATAAATCCTCCACCAGCGGACGGGGATTTTCCACGCTGGGATACTGGATGCGCTCATAAACCTCAAATTTTGCTCCTGTTGCCAAAGCCACGCCGTCGGTCATGGCATGGATCCTGTGCATGAGATTGTCGTAAACCTCTGAGGAGAAAACTCTCAGCGTTCCGTTCATTTCAACCCTGTCGGCAATAACGTTTCTTGCGCTGCCGCCGGTTATACGTCCTATGGTCAGCAGAGCATCCTGATGAGGATCGACCGACCTTGTGATGGCACTTTGGAGCATGGTTATGAGTTCAGCAGATGCAACTATGGCATCTATGCCCATCTGAGGGCTGGCACCGTGGGCACTGACACCCTGAGCGTAGATATCAAACTCGCAGCTTCTGGCCATCATATTGCCCCACCGGACACCGATTTTTCCTTTTGGCACGGTGGGCCACAGATGGATACCGTATATACGGTCTATGCGGGGATTTTCCAGAGCGCCGTCCTCTATCATGGCAGCGGCTCCGCCCCAGCCTTCTTCCGCCGGTTGGAACAGCAAAACCACGTTGAATTTCAGCTCGTTCCTGTGCTTTGCTATAAGCTTAGCCAGCGTCAGCAGCATGGTCATATGGCCGTCGTGACCGCAGCCGTGCATTTTGCCCACGTGGGTGGAAACATAGTCTGTTTCGTTCTGCTCCAGCACGTTCAGTCCATCCATATCTGCTCTGAAACCGATAGTCTCCTGAGCATTTTCGGCATACCAGACCGCCTTTATGCCGGTGTCTGCCAGGCTGTCCAGCATATCAGGCCGCAGTTTTTTCAGTTCATCCATGATATATTGATGGGTCTTGTACAGTTCAAAGCCCACCTCGGGTATCCTGTGCAGAGCACGTCTTGTATTTACGGCGTAATCCAGCAGAGCAGCAACTTCATCATGAATCAGCATATCAAATATCCTTTTTCTTCTCCGGACGCGGTTTATACCAGCTTTCTTCCCATAAGAACGCCCATAACAGACGCCATCATCAGACCTCTTGTCCAGCCGCTGGAGTCACCAAGGCAGTGGAGTCCTTCCACGTTGGTGTTGAAATCCTCGTCCATCTTGACACGGTTGGAATAGAATTTCAGTTCGGGCGAATACAGCAGTGTTTCGTTGGATGCAAATCCGGGAACAACATAATCCACTGCCTTGATGAAGTTGATAATATTTATCATTGCCCTGTAGGGCATGGCAGCGGTAATGTCGCCGGCAACTGCGTCGGGCAGAGTGGGTTTTACGTTGGACTGGCTCAGTTCCTTCTCCCATGTGCGCTTACCGTCCAGAATGTCACCGAATCTCTGGACAAGTATGCGGCCCGCTCCAAGCATGTTTGTCAGCTCGCCGATTTTCTGGGCGTATGCTATGGGCTGGTTGAAGGGATAGGAAAAGTTGTGGGAACACAGGATGGCCAGATTGGTGTTGTTGGACTTGGTGTCTTTGAAGGAATGGCCGTTGACCACGGCAAGGTCGTTGTCGTAGTTTTCCTGGCTTACGAAACCGCCGGGGTTCTGGCAGAAGGTGCGCACCTTGTTCTTGAAGGGCTGGGGATAACCGATGAGCTTGGATTCGTAAAGAACCTTGTTCACGGTCTCCATTATCTCATTGCGCACCTCAACGCGGACACCGATATCAACAGTTCCGGGCTGATGGGCGATATTGTACTCAGCGCAAATCTTTTCCAGCCAGTCGGCACCTCTGCGGCCTGTGGCCACAACGGTATGGGCGGCAAGCAGTTCTTTTGTATCCTTGCCGTCGGTAATGCGGACACCTTTGCAGCAGCCGTCTTCAAGTATAAGGTCGGTGCATTCCCAGCCGAATATCAGCTCCACGCCGTTTTCCAGCAGATACTGCTCGATGCGGTAGTATATATCCTGAGCTTTTTCGGTACCCATATGACGAATAGGACAATCCACCAGCTTCAGACCCGCCTGAATGGCGCGTTTTCTTATTTCCTTGACCTCTTCGGGATCGCCAACGCCTTCCACATGGGTATCGGCTCCGAACTCAAGATAGATTCCATCAGTGTAATCAATGGTGTCCTGAGCAAGATTTTCACCGATAAGGCTGGGCAGATCTCCGCCTACCTCATAACTGAGGGACAGCTTACCGTCCGAGAAAGCTCCCGCTCCGGAAAAACCGGTGGTTATGTGGCAATAAGGCTTACAGTTCATGCACTGGCCGGTCTTTGCCTTGGGGCAAACGCGTTTTTCCACGGCTCTGCCTTTTTCGATTATGGTTATTTTCTTTTTGCTTCCTTTTCGGAGCATTTCAACTGCGGTAAAAATACCTGCAGGACCGGCTCCGACGATGACTACATTGTCTGACATAATTAACTCCTGATTCTATTTACGGGGAAGTTTGAGAATGACATTGAGAATATGGCATACGGATTTTTCCAGCATTGCCCGGGTGACCTTTATCTGCTTTTTGGCTTCGCCCTTGGAAATCACAGGCTCACCGCTTTCGATGCCGTCAATTATCGCCCGAACACTGGACTTGCCGCCGGGCTGGATCATATCGTTGCCGGCATACATGCTGATGGCAGGGCTGGACTGTCCGCCGCCCCAGTCGGTCATGATAAGTCCCTTGAATCCCCACTCGTCTCTGGCAATGGCGGTGCACAGGTCATAGTTGTCTGCCGCAGGAACGCCGTTGATATCGTTGTAGGAAGTCATAATTGCCATGGGATCTGCTTTTCTGACTGCCAGTTCAAAGCCCTTGAGATAAATCTCTCTCAAAGCACGCTGCTCAACCACGGAGTTGGAGTTGTTGCGCTGGTTTTCCTGGCTGTTGCAGGCAAAATGCTTCAGGGTAACGCCCACACCTCTGGACTGGACGCCTTCGGTGATGGCAGCGGCCACAAGACCGGTAAGTCTCGGGTCTTCGGAATAGTATTCGAAGTTTCTGCCGCAGAAGGGATGGCGATGGATATTCATGCCGGGAGCAAGCCACAGGTCTACCTTGTATTCCAGCATTTCCAGACCCACGGCAGCACCTATGGAACGGATAAGTTCTTCGTCCCAGCTGGATGCCAGCAGAGTTCCCACAGGGAAAGCAGTGCAGTTCTGGCGTTTTACTATCTCGCCCTCATCATCCTTGATTTCCCGGGTGATGCGAACGCCGGCAGGACCATCGGCAAGAATGATACGGCGGATACCGTACTTTTCGCTCATGTCCACAGTCTGACCTGCGGCACCGGGTACGGAGTTGGGTTCACCGGGATCCATGCCGCCGACGCCCATATGGGAGGCTTCGCCGTCATCTTCGGGTTTGGGCATATTTTCAAAAATATCCGCAGGCATGGCGCTCATATCCATGCCGGTGCCGCAGCACAGGGTTGCCATTTCTTCAATCGACATCTGAGCAACCACATTGGCCACGGTGCATTTTCCTTCAATAACATCGTCCAGAGTCAGCAGTTCATCACCTGCAGGAACGCAGCCCTTGAACTCGCTGCTGTAACGAACGGTCTTTTCCTTGAAGGTCTTGGAACTGAGTCGTACAGCCATTTTAGCTGCAGCTTCCAGCTGTTCTTTTTCGCCTTCATAAGTAAAGGGAGTTGCTCCCTGTTTGGTAATGGGTTTGAAATCGGGGCTGTCTGTCCTGTGCATACGTCCGGACAGGGTGAGGGTTTTGATCTCACGGTCGATATAAACGGCACCTGCGACATAAGTGTCTCTGGAACTTCTGCCTGCGCGGATATAATAGTGACCGCTTTCGAGGATATAGGCAAAGTCCTGTTCACTGTAGGAAGCCATGTCCGCCACGTCGAAGGTAACGCTCAGCTGCTGGCTTTCACCGGGAGCAAGCAGACCGGTTTTTGCAAAACCTGCCAGTTCCTGATAGGGCTTTTCGAGTTTGCCGTCGGGAGCAGAGAAGTAAACTTCCAGCACATCCTTGCCGCTGTATTTTTCGCTGACATTGCAGACAGTGGCTTTGACGGTTATCTTGCCGCTTTCCACTTCCATGGCGCAGTCGGTGGTCTCGAACTCAGCATAGGAAAGACCGTAACCAAAGGGGAATGTCACATCAACACCAAAGGTATCAAAATAACGGTAACCTACAAAGACGCCTTCCTCATAATTGATGTAGCACTGCTTTTCAAGTCCGCCGCTGCCGCCGGGACCCATAGCCGGGAACTCCAGGCCGTTTTTCTTCTCGATGCCGAAGTTGCGGTAAGAGGGATAATCTTCGATATGTTTTGCCCAGCTGTCTGTAAGTTTGCCGGACGGAGTTACCGCACCGCAAAGCACGTCTGCCACAGCATGTCCGGCTTCCTGACCGGGCAAAGAAGTAAACAGCACAGCCTTGAACCGATCGTCGATGAAAGAGGAATCAATCACGCCGGAAGTGTTCAGCAGCAGCACCACGTTTTCGAAGTATTTGCACACTTCGTCGATCATTTCCACTTCGTCGTCCTGGAGAAAATAGTCGCCCTTCTTACCGGGCATATCGGCACCCTCGCCGGCTATACGGGAAATGACGATGATGGCAGCCTTGTTGCGTTCCGCAGCCAGTTCCACATTGACAATGCTCATAGGCATCTGGTCTTCGGAGAAAATGTCGGGAGTAAGGAAGTTTATTTCCTTTTGGGGGTGGTTTGCTGCCCATGCTTCATACTTGGAAGCCACAAGGCGATCCACTTCCAGAGCCTCACAAGCAGTAAGACCTTCAAGGATATTGACATTGCGAACATTGTTAACTTCACCGGAACCGGTGCCGCCTTTGATTGTGTATATCTGACCTATACCGAAAACAGCAACCGGATATTTGCCTTCTTCCGCTTTCAGCGGCAGCAGGTTGCCTTCGTTTTTAAGCAAAACCATGCTTTCGGCCGCAGCCATACGGGAAACCTGAGCGCAGAAGTTTTCACGGGCGGTGCCGGTGAGCAGAGTATTTCTGACAGTAGCCATATTAATCCACCTTTTATTAAAAATCTCAATATCTATACAATTATATAATATCGTAATAACGGACGTGTTTCAACCATAATTTGCCCAAGTTTTTTCTGCGACGTTTTTCCCTATTATGTTCCGGTTCAAATGTATAAAATGGTAAACATAATATGGAAAATTTTTACATTATGAGGTGAGGCAGATGGAACCTTTCAGAAAACGCTCATTTTTTGAGAACAACCGTGTTGTATACATTCCCGTTCGCGACATAACCCCTAACCCTGATCAGCCGAGAAAGGTGTTTGATCGTCAATCCTTGGAAGAACTGGCAGACAGCATCAAAAGATACGGCATAATCCAGCCTCTTTCTGTCAGGAAACGAGGCAAAGGTTATGAGCTTGTGGCCGGAGAACGCCGACTCAGAGCCGCCATGATGGCGGGACTTAACGATATCCCCTGTATCGTCCTGACGGTGGACAGCCAGCAATCCGGAATGATCGCTTTGGTGGAAAATCTCCAGAGGAGAGACCTGGACTTCATCGAAGAAGCTCAGGGGCTTGCACGGCTGATGAAGCAATATGGTCTGAGCCAGGAGCAGGCTGCCGCAAGGGTGGGCAAATCCCAGTCAGCCGTGGCCAACAAGCTACGTCTGCTGAAGCATTCCCAGCGGATACTCCAAACCATGAGGGACAACAATCTTTCGGAACGTCACGCCAGAGCCTTGCTGCGTTTGGAAGAGGAAGCCGACCGCTGGCAGGCACTGCAGTACATAATCGCCAACGACCTGACGGTTGCCAAGACAGAGCAGTATATCGAATCGCTGCTGACAGTCTCTGAGGAAAAACCCGCCGGTCAGACCAGAACACTGCTTTTGAAAGATGTGCGGTTTTTCCTAAACTCCATAAAAAACAATCTGCGCACCATTCAGGAAGCCGGAATCCCTGCCGATATGCAGCGCAGTGAGACAGATAATGCCGTGGTTTTGACCATAACTATCGGTAAATAGGTTGATATGTGCCCTCGGGCAACCGCAGCGGTCTCCCCCACTTGACATCAGTTTTTGTTTATCATAAAATTAATATGTATATTTATAAATATTGATAGAATGAAAGGAAACAAAAAACATGGATGTTAAAAAGCTCAGCACATGGCTTCTTGACGGCGTTGAAGTACCCGAAGGTACCGCAGGTGCTGTCAAATACGAAACCGCTGCCATCGCTCCCGAAACCGGTCTTTATGCCGGCGGCATGACCAAAGGCAGCCCCGACTACCGCACCGCTCTTTTTGTAGACGGCGGCAAGGTCTCCGAAGGTCAGTCCGTTACCGCTGCTATTGTTGGCGGCTCCTTTGACGGCGCAAAGCTGGAAGGCGGCGTTATCAAGTCCGAAAACAAGCATTTCAACGGCGTTATGATCAACGACACTGACTATTCCATCAATGGTCTGACCATGGTCGCTCAGGGTTCCGGCGGCAACGACTTCAAGGGCTTCGGCGCAGGTATTGCCTGCTTCGGCAAGTCCAATGTTGTGGTCGACGGCTATGCATTCGACGGCGCAGGCGCTATCCGCCACGGTGTTTTTGCCGGCGGCACCAAGCCCGAAGACAAGCTGACCGTTACCGTTAAGAACTCCTTTGTCAAGTCCAACGGCTCCAAGTATGAAAACGCTGCCGAAGGCATGTCCGGCTGCCCCTGGATGCTGGGCATCAGCAACGACGGTCACGCCAGAGCTACCATGATCGACGGTTATGCCGACGTTACCTACGAAAGCGACATTCTTCTCAGTGACGGTTGGGGCGTTCTGTCCATCGACGACACCGGCGACACCGTAAAATGGGGCGAATACTCCATCGACCTGAAGGTCAAGAACTGCGTAGTCGACGTCACCACCGAAGGCACCGATGATCCCAGCTGCTACGCCACCTATTCCATCGGCGGCTGCTTCAACAAGTTCTACGGCTGCACCGTGGGCAATGCTGCCGATTCCGAAGCCTACAAGGCTCTGAAGGCTGCCATGAAAGACACCTGCGTCAGCTATGACTATGCCACCAAGAAATACGGCATGACCTATGCCGCTGTTGTTGCCAACGAACACGCCAGCGCAGGCTGGTATGACGGCTGCAACGTCACCACCAAATACGGCGTCATGTACCACAAGACCGCCAACGTCCGTTGGGCTCCCGGCACCGAGAGCGAATTTGCTCCCTGCGGAATCACCGAAGTAAAGAACTCCACCTTCAACACCTACGGCGCTGCATTCCTGGTAAAGGCCTGCGTACCCGTTATCGAAGTCGAAAACTCCAAGTTCAACTCCGAAAAGGGCGTTATCGTCCAGCTGATGGTCTGCGACGACCCCGGCATGGGCAACCCCGCTTACGCCGAAAGCGTAGACACTTCCGCTCCCGTGGAAGCCGATCCCAAGTACAATCCCTATGACTACAACCTGAGAAATCAGACCTTCTTCCGCAAGTTCAACGTCAACGGTTTCGTCGGCGACGTTCAGGCCAGCTTCAAGGATTGTAAGGGCGAAACCGCTCTGAAGGGCAGCTTCTTCAACAGCATCACTGTTGAAACCGAAGGCGAAGGCATGAAGTGGTGGGGCCAGAACCTCATCCTCAGCTTCGACAACTGCGAAATCGAAGGCGCCTGCTCCTCCTCCACCGCTCTCCACGACGAATATTCCTTCTTCACCGCCAAGGCAGACAACGAATACGGCGCCATCGCCATCAATGCCGACGGTTATGAAATCAAGGGCAATTGGGAAAAACCCAAGAGCAAGATGCCCGGCCCCATGCCTGACATGGGCGATATGCCCGGTGGTCCCGGCGGTCCCGGCGGCGATATGCCCGGCGGTCCTGGTGGTCCCGAAATGGGCGGTGGTCCCGGTGGTCCCGGCGGTATGCCTGATATGGGAGGCATGATGCCCATGATGATGGCTGAACCCGCATGGGCTTTCACCCCCGAGCTGGATGAAAACGGCAACGTTATCGTTATCGGTACCGAAAAGCTCACCGCTGATCAGGGTCACATCATCTCCACCGATGCAACTCTGCTGGGCAACCTGAGCAACACCGCTTCCCCCACCGTCAACAACGGCGTTTGGGTAGCCCTGAAGAACGGTTCCGTTTGGACTCCCGTAGGCGACAGCTTCATCAGCAGGCTGGAAGTCGAAGCCGGCTGCGAAATCAAGGGCACCGTCCTTATTGACGGCGCAGAAGTCGCTGTCGAACCCGGCAAGGTCTACACCGGCAAGATCCTTGTAAAGGGCTAAATAAACAAATAAAATGCGGTGCAAAG
>JAZULX010000070.1:0-4033 GCA_045603325.1 Oscillospiraceae bacterium
ATGCCTGCTCCTGGTGGAATGCCTCCCATGGGCGGCCCCGGTGGTCCCGGTGGCGGTCCTGGCGGTCCCGGTGGTCCCGGTGGTGGACCCGGAGGCCCTCCCGGCGGTGGCGGCGGCATGATGGTGGGTATGAGTGCCGGCAATCAGCACCGTATCGCTTTCTGCACTTACGGCGGTTTTGGCGAAGGCCCCACTGAAGCAACCGCTTCTCTGGAACTCATCAAAGAACTGTTCCAGGGTCAGAACTTCGTTGGCTTCTTTGCCTGCCCCGGCAAGATCATGTATTGGGATTCCTCCAAGAAGATCTCCGAAGCCCTGAAGATCAACCAGTATCGCGCTCAGGAGCTCATTGTTCGTTACATTGCCGATCCCAAGAGCGAGTACTTCAAAGACTACTCTCCCGAGATCATCGCTATGTTTGAGGCTGCCTCCAAAGAAACCATCGAAGACAGCTATGCAGAAGATCCCGGCTTCTGGATCCATAACCTCCAGACCCGTCCCAACGACAAGGACATTTATCAGGCAAAGGCCTTCCTGAAGGACGTCATCGAAGACTATTACCTCAGCGAAAGCGGCGAACCCAGAAAGCCCAGTTCCGTTTACTGGTCCATCAACTGATTCCAAATCCGATGAAAGGAGACATTGTGATCTGATATGAAAGCACTTATTATTTACACTTCCATAACAAACAACACCGAAATGGTTGCAAAGACTCTTGGCGCGGAAATGGAAAAGTACAACATCACTGTTGATTACGCCAAGGTCCTGCCCAAGTACAAGGGCGGTGATATAGCCGAATACTATGTAGAGGATTATGACTTCCTCGCCATCGGCTGCCCCATCATCGCAGCTCTGCCCTACAACAACTTTAACTATTGCGTAGGTGAGCAGGAAGACTACAAGACCCGCAACGTCCGTTTCCTCCACAGAGAAAACCCCGAGGATAAACCCCGTTACGGTATTTCCTTCACCACTTACGGCGGCACCGGCAACGGCCCCAGAGAATGCATTGCAACTCTGGAGATCCAGAAGAACTATCTCCGCCGTTACGGATTTACTCCCGTTGGCGAATACGCCTGCTGCGGTAAAGAGCTTCGCCACAACTCCGTCGATAACCTCGGCGGCATGCTGAAGATGAACATCCCCGATGCTCAGGCTCTTATGTCCCGCTTCAAAGAAAACCCCGACGACGAAGAATTCAAGGCAATGGATCCCAAAATGATCGAAACCCTGAAGGAACTTTCCTCCGTCAAGGATGAAGACAGCTTCGGCAACTCTCTGTTCAAAGAGAACGATCCTCTTGGCATCGGCAAGCCCGGTCAGAGCTTCTGGCACTACGATATGCAGATCCGTCCTCACGAAAGAGACCTGCAGAAGTGTGCATACTTCATGGATAACATCCTTGATATGTATCTCGGCGCTCCTGACGGCAAAATCAGAAAAATCGGCGCAATTTACCGCAATATCTGCTAGTCAATAATAAAAGGGTCTGCTGCATCAGCCTGACAGCAGACCCTTTAGTTAAATCTCACGAAAGGAACTTCTTTATATGTACGGAATATATAAGATGATAATGTCTACCCCCAGAGGTGATACCGAAAACTATCTGTCTGTTGCGGAAGATGCCGTTACCATTATCTCCGGCATGGGTATCGCTCAGGCTTCCGACGTTTCTGTCGAAGGCAGCAAAGTCAGCTTTGTATGCAGTGTAGGCCCCGGCATGTGGACATTCACTTTGAACATAGCCAACGGCGTTATCGAAGGTTCTGCCAAGCATGGCGAACTGGACGACACTGCTCCCATCAAGGGCGAAAAGGCCGACATAGATTATGAAGCAGCTGTTGCCGCAGCTTCCAGCCTTCAGGGCCCCACAGGCGGTGGTGGTGACCATGGTGGACCTGGAGGTCCTGGTGGACCCGGTGGACCCGGTAATCAGGGTGATTCCAAATTCAAGTTCACTGCGCTGAGAGTCGAATAAAGCAAAAGGCGGTGGCCCTTTGAGACCGCCGCCTTTAATTGTTTGTAAACAGCATGAATATAAGCGCCCGAATAACAAATGGTAATTGTTATTCCTGTTTGTTATGCTTAATGTAATGTGTTTCTCAGAAAACACTACTGAACCCAGAGTAACTGCTTACTGACAATAATTCTATTATAGAAATCGACAAGCTGAAGAAAGCTTCCATCTGCGTTATTTTTTGAAAGGAAACGACCATGGTAAAACAAGAAAACGGCAATGCTGCAGTATCTGAAAAAGATTTTCGGGAACTTGAAGTAAAATACGAAGCTTCCCGCGAAATGATGCTCCATATGCTGGTAGAAAACGTGATTTTTAACGAAAATCCTGCCAGAAATCTCACTCGCGATATGGAAGACATTCTGGGCGTCCAATTCAGCTCGGAAGCAGGCAGTGTGCTGCTCGTCTCGATCAACGAACATTCCGATGATCTTGATAAAGCCGTTGTCATTCCAACCATCGAACGCACCATAAAAGACTGTTTCAAGGTTTTTGCCTTTGTTCTTTTCTTCAGCGCAGGCGAAAACATGATGGGATGCTACCTGTCGCCAAACAATCTGCGGAACGAAGATGTTGACCTTTTGAAAGACGAACTGACTGAGGAAACCATCTCCTTCGCCATCGAAGCATGCCAGAAACTGGAAGACAAAGGCATCAACATTTCCATTGCCGTTTCTTCAATAGACAGCAAGTCTTCGCCAAAACAGATGTACCGGGAAGCACAGATGGTTCATGACCACTGCAACAGTCAGGGAATGCGTGTTGCAGGCAAAGCGGATCTGCCGACACCTATCCCACGGGATAGGGTAAAGCTGGCAATCAGTGAGCGCCGGTTCATGACCAGCGTTATAAACCGCCAGTATTACGATGCCGTTTCCGCGCTGGATGAGATAATGGCAGGCATAGTCAAAGAATCCACCCCCACAGTGGAGCAGATGCGGTCAAGCATATTCCAGCGCCTTGAGATGGTAATGACCATTTCCGGCGAAGCTTTGCATCCGGATAAGCAGGACATTGAAGTCATGGATGCGTTGGAAAGCATAATGCAGGCAAAGAGTTTTTCAGAACTGCGTGAAAGAATGTTCGATTTCTTTGCCATTGCGGATGACTGCTTTATAACTGACCAGCCGGAAGATAAGTTCGCTTCGGTAAAAGCCTTTGTTGAAAAGAATTATACCTCTCCATCCATGGGTGCCGCCATGATTTGCGAGAGCCTGAAATTCAGCCCGTCGTACCTGTCGAAACTGGTACGCAAGGAAACAGGTTCCGGCGTGGTGGATTTCATTCACCATGTCAGGATAACAAAGGCCAAGGAACTGCTGGAGGAAACATCCTTGTCTGTTCAGGACATTGCCGAAAGTGTGGGCTTTGCCAACCGTTGGACATTCATCAGAGCTTTCCGCAATCTCGAAAATACCAACCCCAGCGCGTACAGGGAAAAATTCAGATAACAAAACGAAGTGCCGCAAATGCGGCACTTCATTTTGTTATTATCGATCGGTTTAGTGCATTTCCGGCGGAGGACCACCTGGTCCGCCGGGGCCGCCGGGACCACCTTCGGGTTCGGGATTTTCGGGCAGTACATCACCATCAAAGGGAGACAGGACACCGCCATAGTTGTTGATAACCTTTCCGCTTTCCACCTCGATTACCTTTGCGCTTACCTTGATGTCTGCGCCTTCCAGAATTCCCTCAAAACTGTGGGTGGTAGGACCGGCAGCCATGTCGCCGGAAAATCCGGTGTCGGAAACAGTAAAGTTTGTCAGAGGCGTGGGGCCCATGCTGTTTTCCACAGCGCAGCCGTCATCGCCGAAACGGAACATATGATACTTGTCACCGCCGGGAGTGGGGAACAGGGTGAGATAATTGCCTTTTATAGCCATTTTGTATTCCTCCTTTTTCTTTAATCATAAATGATTATACAATACCGATAAAGTTGCAAATTACGATTTCTGTTGCATTTTTTATCAGTATTAAAAGTGACACCTCGAACAAAAAGTATTACTTTACCCAACC
>JAZULX010000071.1:0-17188 GCA_045603325.1 Oscillospiraceae bacterium
ATGCCCGAGGACGACAAGACTCATCCCATACCCGACCTCACAGGCTATATTACCGAGGGTCAGATAATCCTGTCCCGGGAGCTTTACCGCAAGGGTATAACACCGCCCATTGACGTTCTGCCGTCGCTGTCTCGACTGAAGGACAAGGGTATCGGTGAAGGGAAAACCCGTGAGGACCACAGCGGCACCATGAACCAGTTGTTTGCTGCCTATTCCTCTGGCAAGGATGCCGCAGAACTGATGACTATTCTTGGTGAATCGGCTCTGTCCGAAACAGATTTGCTGTATGCAAAGTTTGCCACAGAGTTTGAAAATCGTTATGTAAACCAAGGCAATGACACCAACCGTACCATTGAAGAAACTCTGGATCTGGGATGGCAGCTTTTGAAAATACTGCCCAAAAGCGAGTTGAAGAGGATAAAGTCGGAGTATATCGACAAATATCTGCCGTCTGATGAGGGCTAGCCTATGGCAACCACAACTGTAAACCCCACAAGAATGGAGCTTACAAGGCTCAAATCCAGACTAAAAACAGCCAGCCGAGGTTACAAACTGCTTAAAGATAAGCGTGACGAGCTTATGAAACAGTTTCTGGACGTGATACGTCTGTGCCGTGAGCTGCGTGCAGAGGTGGAGCAAAGTCTTGAAAAAGCCAACGCTGCATTTACGGTTGCATCTGCAGTGATGTCTCCCGAGATGCTTGAGCAGTCGCTGATGTATCCCAAACAGTCGGTGGAAACGGAAATGACCATGAAGAACATCATGAGCGTTCATGTACCGCAATACACCTTCAAAACCACCAACGACGACCCATCAGACATTTTCCCATACGGGTTTACCCAGACATCGGGAGAACTCGACCTGGCACTGACAGCCCTGTCAGCAGTGTTTGAAAAGATGCTGCAGCTGGCTCAGCTGGAAAAAACAGCGCAGCTGCTGGCAAGCGAGATAGAGAAAACCCGCCGCAGGGTAAACGCTCTGGAATTTATCATGATCCCCGAAATGGAGACCAACATCAAGTATATAACCATGAAGCTGGAGGAAAACGAGCGTGGTAACACCTCCAGGCTAATGAAAGTGAAGGACATGATGTTGGCTGAGCAACGTGAAAAGTCAGAGCAGCGCAAACGTGAGAGGGAACAGAACGCATCCGGCAGTTAACTGTCATTTCTAAACATCGGGTCAGCAAGCTGACCTAATGGAGAACTCCACCGCTGTTTAGCGCAAAGCCGGTTTGAACTCCGTAGGGTCACGGCGTGCCGTGACCACAAAAACGAACAACTCTGTTATTATGATTCTCCATAAAATAAGACCGGTTCGTAGTGAACCGGGCTTAAAGATTATTTTATTATCTTGCGTCCATCTTTTCTGGGCTTGGGATCACCGGGCTTTGCGGGATAGCCGATAGCAATGGAGGTAATGTGCTTATAGCCTTCGGGAACGCCGAGACGCTCCATCCACAGCTTTGCGTTGGCTTCGTCGTCAAATGCGCCCATACCGCCGAGAATGCAGGTGCCGAGACCGATGGAATGTGCGGCGATGCAGATGTTTTCTTCACCCAGAGCAGGGTCGATCTGGTGACGGCTGTCGGCTTTGTTGAAAACAAGGATCACGCAGGGAGCGCCATAGCCAAGTTTGCGTTCGCCCATGGGACCACCGGGTCCGCCGGGTCCACCGGGAACACCGCCGGGCATATCTTCGGGCTTCATTTCGGGCATTTTTGCTCCGGGAGGAGGACCAAAGCTGCCAAACTTTTTGTCGTCCTCTGCCAGCAGTTTCAGCAGTTCCTTATCGCGGACAGCAACGTAGACGGAAGTCTGCTGGTTCATGCCGGAGGGAGCCCACACAGCGCACTCCAGAACGGTATCCAACTGTTCGTCGGTCAGAGGCTGATCAGTGTAGCCACGGATGCTGCGGCGTTCAAGTAAGGCTTTGATTACTTCGTTTTGTATCATTTTCAAATTTTCCTTTCCAATATATCTTCTGGATATATTTTACTGGAAATGCATTTAAGCGTCAAGGTATTTGATAACGTTTTCGCCGGCCATATAACCGCTGGCACAGGCAAAGGTACAGGCGGATATCATGCGTTCAACGTAGTCGGTACCAACATCACCACCGATAAGTACACCGCGGCAGTTGTCGCCGGTGGCATACAGACCCTTGATGGGCTGACCATCGGTGTTAAGCACCTGCAGTTCGGAGTTGATCTTCATACCGCCGGCAGCGTTTTCCTGGAAACGCTTGCCAAAGAAGGCGTAGAAGGGAGGCTTCTCAATGGGCACCATGAACTCGGGAGCCTTGAAGAAGTCCACATCGTTGCCGGTGCGGCAGAATTCGTTGTAGCGTTCAACCTCAGCCACAAAGGTGTCCACAGGAACGCCCATAAGTTCAGCCAGTTCTTCAAGAGTATCGGCTTTCTTTGTGGGCATATCCAACTGGGATTCTTCCTCAATCTCATTAAGGTAGTTCTTGAACAGGGCAACGCCTGCATCGCCGTCACGGCGCATCTGAATCAGGCGATCGGTGGTAATTTTTGCGATATTGCTGTCGCAAACTGCCCAGTTGATAAACTTGGGCTGTTCAAGGAAACGATGGCGCAGAACCATGGTGTTGTCGGTTTCGTTGGCCCAGCGTTTGCCGTCGGCATTGACGAACATGACCTCATTTTCACGGCTGATGCAAACACCTGCAAAGCCAAAGGGATGGTGAGCAGGTCCAAGAGCCAGAGCCTTCATGTTTTTATAGTCGATATCAGCACCGATGGCGCTGGCCATTTTGATGCCGTCGCCGGTACAGGTGGGAACGGAGAAATAGTGGATGGGTTCGCCTTCCATGGCGGAAGTAGGATTGGCAATCTTCTGAAGTTCGGGGTCGTGAGAGAAGCAACCGGTTGACATAATGCAGACCTTGCAGCTGATCTCTGTTTCACCGCCGGGATCGGATGCCAGAACACCGGTAACAGCGCCGGATTCGTCGCAAATGAGCTTGGTTGCGGCGTGTTCTGTAAGGATTTCAACGCCAAACTTCTTGCACATCTCAAGCATCTTCCAAACCATGAAGCTGCCGCCGCCACCGGGGCCGATGGAGGTGTCGGGACGTTTGAATTTGGGTGCGCCTTCGGTATTGACCATCAGACCTTTGCCGCCCCAGGGAGTGGTGCCAACGACGAAGTTTTCTTCGCAGCCGCATTTTTCACGCATCCAGTCGCAAAGATGCTCAGTGGCGTGATATACGTTGTAAACCAGGTGGTGGTCCTCGGCCCACAGGGTGTCTATCATGAATTTGCGGATATCTTCCATGCGCTTGTCGGGCCCACCGGCCTCCGCCAGCAGCTTGGAATAATGAACACGGAAACCGCCGGCATACCAGGTGTTGCCGCCGCACTTTTTGCTCTTTTCGATGACGATGACCTTTTTGCCGGTTTCGCAGGCAGCCTTTGCCGCAGCAATAAGACCGCTGCCGCCACCGCCAACTACCAGAACATCGCACTCACGTTTGATAAGCTCGTGCTTTTCGGCAGCTTTGGGTTCTTCACCAACTTTGGAAATTACGCAGTTGTGGCAGATGTCCACGCAAGTGCCGCAGTCGATACATTTGTCGGGATCTATCCAGTATTTTGAACCCTTGAATCTGATGGCCGATACAGGGCAGTTTACCTTACACTGATGGCAGCATGAGCAGCCGGCAGCATTGATTTGATATGCCATTTCATTTTCCTCCCAAAATTTGTTATACGATAATTTTAATACAACCGCAGATGGATGTCTATTATCAAAAAAGTCACTGAGCAGACAAATAACTGCTGATACTTACACATATCCCTGGGCGGATTTGCTTTTGAATTTGACTTATGATACTATAAACCAAATCGGCATAATTCGGAGGTCAATATGAATATTGGCACAATCAAAATAGATGGACTGTTCGGACTTGCACCCATGGCAGGTGTGACCGACCCTGCTTACAGACGTGTGTGCGAGGCTCATGGTGCAGGATGGACCGTGTCTGAGATGGTAAGTTCCAAGGCACTGGTGTATCAGGACAAAAAGACCAGAACCCTGATGAAACGTTTTGGCTTGAAGATACCTTACGGAATCCAGATTTTTGGCTGCGAACCTGAAACGATGGCAGCTGCTGCGGTTTTGGTTCAGCAGTCCGGTGAGGCAGATTTTATTGATATAAACATGGGGTGCCCAACCCCCAAAATAGTGTCCAACGGTGACGGCAGCGCATTGATGAAAAATCCCGAACTTGCAGGCAGAATAGTGGAAGCTGTGGTAAAAGCGGTGGACGTGCCCGTTACGGTAAAAATGCGCAAAGGCTGGGACAAAGGCAGCGTAAACGCCCCGGAGCTTGCGGCAGTGGTGGAACAGGCAGGAGCTGCAGCCATAACTGTCCACGGCAGGACCAGAACTCAGATGTATTCAGGCGAAGCTGATCTGGACGTGATCGCAAAGGTGAAACAATCGGTAAAAATCCCCGTCATTGCCAACGGAGACATCCGCGACGGCAAATCTGCTGCACGCATCCTGCGTTATACCGGTTGCGACGCTGCAATGATAGGCCGAGGCTGTTTTGGTGACCCGTGGATATTTGCCGAAGCCAATGCCGCATTGGCAGGTGAAGAGTTTGAAAGACCCTCTCTTGCCAATAGAATGGACACTGCGTTGCAGCAGTTTGAATTGTCCGTCGAGGATAAGGGCGAGCATATTGCCTGTCTTGAAGCGAGAAAATACCTGTGCTGGTATCTCCACGGAGTTGCTTACGCAGGATACTATAAGGAAAAAATAGTAAAAATCGAATCGGCCGACGATGTTTACAGTATCGTCGAGGGCATCAAAAACGATTTGAGGTGAGTACATGGCTGATGAACGCAAACTGGTTCGTCTGGCGAAAAAAGGCGATACGGATGCCTTTGAGCAGCTGGTGGAAATGCACAGCTCAAGGATATACAGCATAGCACTGCGAATGGTGGGTAACCCTACTGATGCCGAGGATCTGGCCCAGGAGGCTTTTCTGCGTATCTGGAAAGGGCTTGAAGGGTTCAATATGGACGCGAAGTTTTCAACCTGGGCTTACAGACTGACTACCAATGTGTGCATAGACTATCTCCGTAAGGAAAAAAAGAACAATAACGTACCGCTGTTCACCGAGGATGATGAGGGCGAGGAAACGGAACTGCAGATACCGGACGAGCGCTACAGCCCTGAGCAGAAAATGGAACAGGAGCAGCTTCGTCAGTCGGTGGAACAGGCCATGAACAGCCTTGATCCTCAGTATCGTCAGATCCTGACGCTTCGCGAACTGGGCGGACTGAGCTACGATGAGATTGCCCGGCAACTTGAACTTAAAGAAGGTACGGTGAAATCCAGAATTGCCAGAGCCAGAGAACATATGCGAAGACTTTTGACGGCAGACGGGAACTTTTCCGGCTGGGATTCGTCAGATAATGTGAGAGGAGGGATGACCCGTGGCTGAAAGCTGTGAAAAAATCATGCCAATGCTGTCTGCATACATGGACGGAGAATTGTCCGAAGCAGAAGCAGTGGAAGTTGAAAAACATATTTCTGCATGCGAACTTTGCAGTCTTACGCTGGAAAGCTACCGTGCCATCAACTCCGACACCCTGACGGTTCAGGCACCTGATGGCTTTACCGAAAGAGTGATGGCAAAAGTGAAAGCTGAAAGCAAACCCAAAAAGCGAAAGATAATCCCATTCCGCCAGGCAACTCTTGCTGCTGCAATGGTTGCGCTGGTGTTGCTGGGAGCATCGGGTTCATTTGATGCACTGCTTGGCAGAGCCAACAAGACAGCCGGCACAGCTGTTGTGGTAAATAATGCAGCAGAGGAAATGGAGACTGAGCTGAAGGAAAATGCCGAACATATTATGAGCTTTTCCGCAACCTTTGACGCCGCACCTGCAGAAGCAGCGATGCCCGAAACAGCATCCGCGACTGCCATGGAAGCTCCGGCAGCAGAACCTGCGCCCGTGATGGAGGAGGCACCTGCTGCACCGGCACCGGAATCTAGAGCAGCTTTGACCGAAGCTGATGAAGCAGCTGTTTTGGCGGATTCGGAGTTTGGCGCACCGCTTGCCCCAGTAAGCGAAGAAGCAGTTGAAGAATCCGTTGAGGCAGAGTCGGAGATAATTTCGGCAGAACTTGCCGGTATGGTAACTTATGTTGAACCTGCCGAAGGCGGCTGGTACATCAAAGTGGAAAACAACGGAGAAGAAACTGATGTTTATCTGCCTGTTTCCGTTGCCGGAGAAAGAGAGCCTGCCGAGGGCGAAGAAATTTCCCTGATTGCAGAACAGACCTTCGACGGATACGAGTATCATTACGTTGCTCTGGAAATTGAATAAGAACGAACTCAAACGCCGTGACTTATGGTCACGGCGTTTTTGATGTTTGGGAGCGTATAACCTTGGCAGTTTTGGGAAAAAATGTAACAGTCAAAACATGGCAGGGGAGGCAGAATGTTGGTCAAAGGTGTTTCAAAAAGAGTTATTGTTGTCCGGTCACCGGATATAAGATATTTTGAGCAGGCTATATTTTTCGTCAAGGATGACGCAATGAACCAAAAAGGTATCAGTGCTCAGCGTGTACTGGAAGAAGCATGTCGTGTAGCAGACGGATATATTCGCCAGAATTCGAAAAAACTGATACACAGAATACCGGCACCGGCCTTTTTTGCCATGGGTGCTGCACTTACAGCTGTGATCTGGTTGATCAGTGCTTTGGTACTTTGACAAAAACATCACAAAATGCACACACTAAACACAAATTGTACCTATCAAACATCTCATACTTGATGTATGATGATTGTGGAGAATTTGTGAAGCAATTGCTTCCGATTTTCCCTCCTTGTATTTTTAATCTTCCTTTTTTCACTGGATCTCTCCAATCCAACGAAGCAGGCTGCCATATCGGCAGCCTGTTTTGTTTTTATTCGGTTTTGTTTTCTTCTTTGGTTTCGGATAGTTTTGCAGCTTTTTTAACTTTTTTCTTTTTGACGACCTTCTTAACAATAACCAGAACAACCACTGCAATCACTGCCAGCAGCACCAACACAGGCAGGGCACCGACAAAGTTTTTGAACAGCTGCTTGAAGAATCGGCCAATGCCTTCGAGGGAGTCGGTAAAGCTGTCGGCAACCTGTTCCCAATAACTGCGAACCACTGGCTTTTCAGGGGTAAGGAAAGCAACTTCCTGAATGTAGAGATAAACGGTGCTGTAATCCACCTGACGCTGCCAATTCAGCAGCTTGGTTTCGAGGTTTTCTATCTGATATCGAACCTCGGAAAGCCGTTCTTCAATGGCTATCATCGATTCAACATCTTCAACCTTTTCCAGCATACTCAGCACCCGTTCTTCTTCTGTGCGATATGCGCTGAGCCGTGACTGGCTGTCGTAAAACTGGGTAGTGATGTTTTCGGCATATGAGCTGCGATTGGTCACGTTTCCGATTTCGGACAGCGATTCGGTTATACCGCCGTAGTTCTCGGAAGGAATACGCAGGGTGTAGTTGGCATAACGGGTGACGGTGTAACCGTTTTCGCGGCTGTACAGGTCAATGCCGCTGACGGAGGAGCTTTCCACAAAGCCACCGAAACGTTCCAGCAGTTCGTTTACCTTTTCGATGGATGCGTCAAATTCCATAGTCTCGATATGTGCGTCCATGGAGTAGATGATTTTTTCCGACAGGTCGGCTTCACCGCCGCCGTTGATGGCGTCGCCAGTACGGGAATCGGATTGAGAATTGGATATTATGTCGGCTTCCGCTGCAGGTGCGTCCGGTTCTGCAGGAGCAGAGTCGGCGGTGGCAAAGTATTCGGCTGCGGACTCCTCCACGGCCATGCCTGATTCGTATGCTGCCGATTTCTGGGACGAGTTTGCTCCGCAGCCTGCCAGTATGGTAAGGGCCATGAAGCATGCCAGGATAATAGCGATAAGTCTCTTGTTCATTTTTCATTGCTCCTTTTGATTTTCTTTGATGTCTTATTTGACGGAATGGCGATTGGGAAGTTCCGGATTTTTTGCCTGAAATAAGCAAAAATAATGCTCCGGAAGCAAAATCAATGTTGTCAATAAAAAACGAATTTCAAAATTGTGAAAAGTGACGAAAACAGGGATAATTTGTAACTGCACATTTTACTTGATTTTACTTGCAAAAATGCACAATACTGTTATAATTAAAAATTAGTGAGTAAATGTATTTATAATGTGTACAGGAGGAACATAATGTTCAAAATAGTCAATAAGAAACAGCTCAATCCTGTTGTCGTGTCTATGACCATTGAGGCTCCTTTCGTTGCCAGAAAGGCCAGAGCAGGACAGTTCGTTATCCTCCGCGTTGAGGAAGACGGCGAAAGAATTCCCCTTACCGTAGCCGGTTACGACCGCGAAAAAGGTACCCTCGACATCATCTTCCAGCCCGTTGGCGCCACCACCAAGAAGCTGAGCATGATGAACGAAGGCGATTATCTCCCCGACTTTGTTGGCCCTCTTGGCAACCCCACCGTTTACGAAAAGGGCAAGAGATACGCTGTTGTCGGCGGCGGTGTCGGCTGCGCCATTTCCTACATAGTTACCAAAGAAATCTATGAAGCCGGCTGCGAAGTCGATGCTATCATCGGTTTCAGAAACAAGGATCTTGTTATCCTCGAAGAAGAATTCAAGAGCGCCTGCAACAACCTGTACGTCTGCACTGACGACGGTTCCTATGGCCGTCCCGGCGTTGTTACCAAAACTCTTGAAGAACTCATTGTTTCCGGCGAGAAGTACGACGAAGTTATCACCATCGGTCCCATGATCATGATGAAGTTTGTCTGCCTCACCACCAAGAAGTACGATATCCCCACCACCGTCAGCATGAACCCCATCATGATCGACGGTACCGGCATGTGCGGCGGCTGCCGTCTCACCGTTGGCGGCGAGACCAAGTTTGCCTGCGTTGACGGCCCCGATTTCGACGGCCATAAGGTCGACTTTGACGAAGCCATGAGAAGAGGCGGCGTTTATAAAGAGTTCGAAAAGCATGCCTATGAAGAAGCCTGCAACCTGTTGAACAAGGAGGTAGCCGAATAATGCCTAACATGTCCATGACCAAGAATCCTATCCCCGAGCAGCCTGCAGAGATCCGCAGAAACAACTTTGAAGAAGTCGCTCTGGGTTACACTGCCGAACAGGCCATCGACGAGGCACAGCGCTGCCTCAACTGCAAAAACAGCCCCTGCGTATCCGGATGCCCCGTTGCCATCCAGATCCCCAAGTTCCTAGAGCAGGTAGTAGCCGGCGATTTCGTAGCCGCCTACAACATCATTTCCGAGTCCTCCTCTCTGCCCGCAGTCTGCGGCCGTGTATGTCCTCAGGAATCCCAGTGTGAATCCAAGTGCGTTCGCGGCATCAAGGGCGAAGCTGTTGGTATCGGCCGTATCGAGCGCTTTGTTGCCGATTGGCACAACGCTAACGTTACCGAGCCTCCCGTAAAGCCCGAACCCAACGGTCATAAGGTAGCCGTTATCGGTTCTGGTCCTGCAGGACTGACCTGCGCCGGCGACCTGGCAAAGAAGGGCTATGATGTAACCATTTTTGAAGCTCTGCACAAAACCGGCGGCGTTCTGGCTTACGGCATTCCTCAGTTCCGTCTGCCCAAAGAGATCGTTGCCAAGGAAGTTGCCAACCTGGAAGAACTTGGTGTAACTATCCACACCAACGTTGTTGTCGGCAAATCCATCACCATCGATGAACTGCTTGAAGAAGGTTACGAATCCGTATTCGTCGGCACCGGTGCCGGTCTGCCTTCCTTCATGAACATCCCCGGCGAGAACCTGAACGGCGTTCTCTCCGCCAACGAGTTCCTTACCCGTACCAACCTGATGAAGGCCTACGAAGAAGGCAGCAAGACCCCCATCCGCAAGGGCAAGAAGGTTGCTGTCATCGGCGGCGGCAACGTTGCAATGGACGCAGCTCGCTGCGCTCTGCGTTACGGTGCAGAGGAAGTCTACATTGTCTATCGCCGTGGCGAAGAAGAACTTCCCGCAAGAGCCGAAGAAGTCCATCACGCCAAGGAAGAGGGCGTTATCTTCAAACTGCTGACCAACCCTGTTGAGATCATCGGCGACGAAAACGGCAACGTTTGCGCCATCAAGTGCGTCAAGATGGAACTGGGAGAAGCTGATGCTTCCGGCAGAAGATCTCCCGTTGTCAAGGAAGGTTCCGATTTCGGCATCATCGTCGATACCGTTATCATGTCCATCGGCACCAGCGCCAACCCCCTCATCAAGAACACCACCGAAGGTCTCAACACCAACCGTAAGGGCTGCATCGTAGCCGACGACTTTGGTCTGACCTCCCGCGAAAACGTCTATGCCGGCGGCGATGCCGTTACCGGCGCTGCAACCGTTATCCTGGCCATGGGCGCCGGCAAGAATGCCGCCACCGCCATTGACCATCATATCATGCACGAAGACGAATAAATGCAAAAAGAAGAACCGCTGCTATGCAGCGGTTCTTCTTTTTACGAGGGGTCAGGGATGAGGGGTCAGGGATCAGAGATGTATACAGGACAATCTGGTGCCACACTTGGATTTCAAAGGAACCTGAACGGCTATACATTGTATGGGATGACCTCTGGATGTTTCGCGATTACTGATTCAAGTAACCAATAATGCCAGCAGCGGAGTTGTGAACAGGAAACACACTGTTGTGATAAATGTTGCCTGAGACATGGTTTTAGGATCGGCTCCGTATTCGAGGCACAGCATGGTTCCGTTGGTGGCAACAGGCATGCCGCAGATAATTACGGCGCATGCCAGCACCATGGGATCAGAAACAAAGGTGCGCAGTATGAGCATCAGCAGCAGGGGAGTGACTATCAGCCGCACAAAGGATGCCAGATAAACTCTCCATCCGCCAAACATTTCCTTTAAAGGCATAGAACCCAGCGTCATGCCAATTATCAGCAGCGCAGCAGGAGTGGTTACCTGCCCACAGAGAGTCAGAGCGTTGTCTACAACATTGGGAACGGTGGGTTTGATAAACGCCAGAATCAGAGCGGCTACAGCTGCCACTGCGGCAGGGGAGATAAGTCGTTTCAGATCGGGCTTCTGATTGCCGCTGACGAGGAACAAAACGCCTGCGGAGTAAGAAAGCACGTTGAAAGGCAGGTTCAGCACGGTGTTGATAAATATGGCTTCCTGACCGAGAATCGCAGTTACGGTTGGAAAACCGATGAACCCCACGTTGCCGAAGGCGATCATAAAGCTGAAAATTCCGCGTTTGTCTTTGGGCAGACCCATAAACCGTGGGATAATGAACGCAACTACCAGCTGCAATCCCTGAGAAAGTATCGCCACCAGCAAAAGGTTCATTATTTCACCGCCGGTGGGAATGCTGGAACTGGCGGTAACGGATGATATCATATAGCACGGCAGAGTTATATATATGACCACACGGGACAGCACTTTACTGGTGTTGGCATCAACGGCTTTCAGCCTGAACGCAGCAAAACCGATGACGATGACCAAAAACAGCTCGGCCATCTTTGTAAAAATGCTTAAAAATTCCATTCAATCACTTCCGCTGAACATTTTATCAAATCGATACCATATAGTCAAACATATTAAAACTATTGAATTTTGCAAAACTGTCTTTACACCTGTAATTACACTTTACTTGTCTAAATTATTTCGTTTATTTTTTGGCAACCGTAAAAAGGGATTGCTTTGCAGAGATAAAGGTTGTAGAATAAGTTCAAAATTTACGAAAAATAAACGGAGTTAAAGGAAAATGAACACTAAAGACAACCTCAACCTGACCATGCTTTGCGACTTTTATGTGCAGACCATGGCCAACGGTTACTTCCAGTATGGTTATAAAGACAGGGTCACTTATTTTGACCTGTTTTTCCGTTCCGTGCCCGACAGCGGCGGTTTTGCCATAGCTGCCGGTCTGGAACAGGTTATAGACTACATCAACGACCTTCATTTCAGCGACGAAGATATCGAATATCTTCGCGGCAGAAACCTGTTCCCCGAAGAGTTTCTTGAATACCTCAGAGATTTCAAGTTCACCGGTGATATCTGGGCTGTACCCGAGGGCACTCCCGTATTCCCCAAAGAACCCCTGATAACTGTTCGTGCTCCCGCAATCCAGGCTCAGCTTCTGGAGACATATATGCTCCTTTGCGTCAACCACCAAAGTCTTATTGCCACTAAAGCAAACCGCATTTGTCGTGCAGCCAAGGGCAGAACAGTGCTTGAATTCGGTTCACGTCGTGCCCAGGGTGCAGACGGTGCCATTCTCGGCGCAAGAGCAGCATATATTGGCGGCTGCGCAGGTACAGCATGCACCATTTCCGACCAGCTTTTCGGCGTAAAAGCAGGCGGTACCATGGCTCATGCCTGGGTTCAGATGTTCGACACCCAGTACGAAGCATTCAAGACCTATTGTGAGATTTATCCCAATAACGCAACCCTGCTGGTTGACACCTACAACACCCTCAAAAGCGGCATACCCGACGCTATTCGTGCTTTCAACGATGTGCTCAAACCCAAGGGTATCACCAAGTGCGGCATCCGTCTGGACTCCGGCGACATAGCCTACCTGACCCGCAAAGCCCGTCAGATGCTTGACGATGCAGGCTGGACCGAGTGCTCCATCACCGTATCCAACTCTCTTGACGAGTACATAATTCAGGACCTGATGCTTCAGGATTCCAAAATTGACTGCTTTGGCGTTGGTGAAAGATTGATAACTGCCCGCAGTGAGCCTGTTTTTGGCGGCGTTTACAAGCTGGTGGCGGTTGAGGACGAACAGGGAACTGTTATCCCCAAAATCAAGATAAGTGAAAACGTAGGCAAGATAACCGTACCTCATCACAAAAAGGTTTACCGCCTGTTCGGCAATGATACCGGCAAGGCAATTGCCGACTATATGACCGTTTACGACGAAGTTGTTGATGATTCCGGTGAGATGCTGATATTTGACCCCGAAGTCACATGGAAAACCAAGAACGTTTATGATTTTTCCGCCAAGGAACTGCAGGTGCCTGTATTTATCGGCGGTGAGCAGGTGTATCAGTGTCCCACTCTGGAGGAAGTCAAGGAATACTGCGCCCAGCAGGTAGACACTCTTTGGGACGAAGTCAAACGATTTGACAATCCTCACAACTACTATGTTGACCTTTCCCAGAAGCTTTGGGACATCCGTTACGAGCTGCTGAGGAACAATTCCAAGTAAGACAAGGAGAAAACCATGAACGCAGAGACACGCAGAGAAGAACTGAAAAGAATGCTGCTGCAATCCGGCGGATCGCCCATCAGCGCTACTGCACTGGCGTCGAGGTTTTCTGTCAGCCGTCAGGTTATTGTGGGTGATATAGCCCTGCTTCGGGCAGCAGGCGAAGAAATCGAAGCTACACCCCGAGGATATGTTGTAAAACGTGCTGCTGTGGGGATCGTAACCACCCTGGCGTGTGTTCACAGCGGTGATGAGATGGAACAGGAACTGAATATCATGGTGGATAACGGCTGCCGTGTAATGGATGTTATTGTTGAGCATCCGGTTTATGGCCAGCTCACAGGTCAGCTGGATCTGAATTCCAGATATGATGTTTCAAGATTCATTAAAAGCACCCAGGATAATGATGCGCAGCCTCTTTCGTCATTGACGGGTGGAATTCATCTGCATACTTTGCAGTGCCCCGATATGGAGACTGTCGAAAGAGTCAAAGCAGCACTGGAATCGGCAGGATTTTTGTACAAGTAGCTGATTGACAAATTTCACCATATAAGTATAATAGGTCTTGATAGGTGTCATGACACCTATCAAGACCTATTTGTTTGATAAAGGTGAAGAAAGATGTCAAAATTCAAGGCGTTTCTGAAAAGGAAAAACATCGTGTTTTCCGCAAAGCGTTACGGTGTCGATGCACTTGGTGCCATGGCTCAGGGCCTTTTCTGCTCTCTGCTTATCGGCACTATCCTCAACACTCTCGGCACCCAGTTCAATATCGGTTTTCTTACTGCAACTCTTGGCGAGACAGGCTATACAATAGGCGGTCTGGCTTCCGCAATGGTTGGCCCGGCCATGGCTGTTGCCATCGGCTACGCATTGCAGGCTCCGAACCTTGTGCTGTTTTCACTCATTCCTGTAGGCTTTGCCACTAACGCATTGGGCGGAGCCGGCGGACCTTTGGCAGTATTGATTGTTGCCATCGTTGCCGCCGAATTTGGCAAAATGGTTGCAGGGGAGACTAAGGTGGATATTCTTGTAACGCCTATTGTTACAATACTCATCGGCGTTGGCCTTGCTGCCCTTATTGCTAAACCCATTGGTACTGCTGCCAGCTATGTGGGTCAGCTTATCATGTGGGCAACCGAGCTTCGTCCTTTCCTGATGGGAATTATCGTATCTGTGGTAGTTGGCATTGCGCTGACTCTGCCCATTTCCAGTGCCGCTATTTGTGCAGCTCTTGGGCTTACTGGTCTTGCAGGCGGTGCAGCCGTGGCAGGCTGCTGCGCAAACATGGTTGGCTTTGCGGTCATGTCTTTCCGTGAAAACCGTTGGGGAGGTCTCGTGGCTCAGGGCATCGGCACATCCATGCTCCAGATGGGAAACATCGTGAAGAACCCCAAAGTGTGGATTCCTGCTATTGTAACCTCTGCCATCACCGGCCCCATTGCCACCTGTGTATTCAAGATGGAAATGAACGGTGCCGCAGTTTCTTCCGGCATGGGCACCTGCGGTCTTGTGGGCCAGATAGGCGTATATACAGGCTGGCTCAATGATATTGCTGCCGGTGTCAAGGACTCCATCACCGCCATGGACTGGATTGGCCTGGTGCTGATTTGCTTTGTGCTCCCGGGTGTGATTTGCTGGGCCTTGGGTCTTGTTTGCCGTAAGATCGGATGGATCAAGGACGGCGACCTGAAGCTGGACTGATATCACGTAAGTGCCTTGCTACACACAACGTATGCATCGCATTGCATGGAATGGTCAAGACCGTTCGGCAAACGAAAAACACTGTCATCTGCAAATGACAGTGTTTTTTTGTGTATGATATCATTTTTGTGCTTTTGGCTTCACATTTGTCAGGACGACTGGAAATGCATACAAATGATGGTATAATCATTTGTATACAAAAAGAAAGGAGACTTCCCATGAAAAAGCGAATTCTATCTATCATACTCGTTATTACCATGATGATGCTTCTCATTTCCGCCTGCTCAACTGAGAATGAGCAGCCAGCCGCAGAATCAGAAGCTCCGGTTTTTGCACAACCCTCTGAAGATGCGGTTCCCGAAACTGAGCCCGAAACTGAGCCTGTGGAAGAAGAACCCGCACCTGCTGAACCTGAGGTGAAGGAAGATATCGAAGACCTGAGCCTGGTGGAACGCAACACCTACACTCTGCCTATTGCTGATGAACTTACTACATATTCCGTTTACACAGAATGGCCGCCTGTACTTACTCAGTTTGGCGAAAACCCCGGCGAGACAAGCTTTGTCCACGCTGAACTGGAAAGACTGACCAATATTCACCTGGACTGGAACATGGTCTCCACTGAGCAGGCTTCTGAAATGTTCAACGTAATGGTTGCTTCCGGTGACTACTGCGATATCATTCAGGGTGCTTCCGGTTCCTATACGGGCGGCGCTGACATGGCTGTGGAAGATGGCGTTATCATTGACCTTATCGATTATGTTACTCCTGAGACTATGCCCAACCTTTCTGCCCTGCTTGACGCAAACAGCAGACTGAAAAAGTCCATGTTTACCACCGGCGGCAAGTTTGTGAGCATGCCTAAGATATACGAAAAGCTTGAAGGCACTCCCGGCGGTCTTGTGGCCAGAGCAGACTGGATGGAGGAACTTGGTCTTGAGATCCCCACAACCTACGACGAATTCCACGACATGCTGCTTGCCTTCTATAACGAAAAGGGCGCAACCAATACTTTGCTTATGAGCTATACCGGCTATTTGAACAGAATTTACAACGGTTACGGTGTTCCCGGTTTTGGCTCAAACGCTTTCTATGTGGAAAATGGCGTTGTAAATTACAGCGGTCTTGACCAGAACTATATTGATCTTGTAAAAATGCTTTCCGATTGGTACGCTGAGGGCATACTTGACCACGAATTCTATACCCGTACCAACACCCGTGACGCCGATACAGGCTGTATCATGAGCGGAGCTGCAGGCGTTTGGGACAGCAGTGTTATGCAGATATCCAATACGTGTGCCACCGGCGGATTTACCCTTACACCGCTGCCTGATCCTCTCCTTGATGAAGAAGGCACTGACTATCTTGTCTCCAGCGACGAAATGTGGACTGATTATCCCTGGAACATTTCCACCGCCTGCGAAGACGTGGATACTCTTATCAAGTGGTTTGACTATCTTTACAGCGAAGATGGCAGCTTCCTTGTAAACTACGGTGTCGAGGGCGAGACTTTCTACTATGCAGAAGACGGAACTCCCATGATGGCCGATATCATCATCGCCAATCCCAAGGGATTCCCCTCCAATCTGCTTGAAAACGTCTACACAGCTTGTGCATTCCCCTTTGTTTATAACTGGGAAAAGTATCAGGTAACCTATGACGATGTCCAGATGAACGCCTACCTCGGCTGGAACAGTTATGAATATACCAGTGATCGATGCACATATTCCACATCCATCGTTCTTGAGGGTGAGGAACAGATAGAGTACAATAATATCATGAGCGATATTGCAACTTATATGGAAGAACTGTTCTTCAAGGTCGTTCTTGGCGAAGAGGATATCTCTGCAATGGAAACTCTGGAGGCCGACCTGATGTCCATGAATATTGAAACTGCTCTTGGCTACAAGCAGCAGGCTTACGATGATTACATGGAAAAGTAAATAGCAAAAAGATGGGAACCGATTTAACGGTTCCCATCTTTTTTATGCTTTTTTGTGGCCAACAATAAATGTTATGGCGAACCAAAGTGCCAAAAACAGCGATATTGCGGCACCCGATGATGAGCCGACATAGTATGAAAGAAACAGACCTGCAAGACCGCAAACCAGTGCACCCAGAACGGAGAAAAGGTGGTATTTTCTCATATTTCCGGCGATGTTTCTAGCTGAAGCGGCGGGCAGTATCAGCAGGGAGTTTATAACCAGCAGACCTACCCATGTCATGGCCATGGTAAC
>JAZULX010000072.1:0-8354 GCA_045603325.1 Oscillospiraceae bacterium
TTGGTGGTGTAGGGGATACCGGGCATTGCTGCACCCCAGGCCTGGCTGCAGCCGGTGGCGTTGGCCCAGTAAACACGGTCGCCGAACAGCTGAGTCAGCAGTTTTGCATAGGGAGTTTCGCCGCAGCCTGCACAGGCGGCAGAGAACTCGCAAAGAGGCTGACGGAACTGGCTGCCCTTGACGGTCCAGGGGTCGAACAGGTCGCCCTTGTCGCTGAGGTTCAGACCGTATTCCCAATGATCCTCGTGACCAAGCTCTTCGTTCAGAGGAACCATGGTCAGAGCACCTGCGGGACATACGCTGGCGCAGCTGCCGCAGCCGGTACAGTCGGCAGCGGAAACCTGCATGGTATATTTCAGACCTGCAGCCTGCTTGCCCTTGGCGTCTACGGTGACAAAGCCATCGGGAGCGGCGGCAGTTTCTTCTTCGCTGAGCAGATAGGGGCGGATAACGGCATGGGGACAGACATAGGAACACTTGTTGCACTGGATGCACTTGGTGCTGTCCCACCTGGGAACCTTGACTGCCAGAGAACGCTTTTCGTAAGCGGTCAGACCCAGGGAAATGGAACCGTCAACCTGATCCATGAAAGCGGAAACAGGCAGATCGTCGCCCTTCTGGTTGTTGATGGGATCGCAGATCTCTCTTACGAAAGCGGGACGGCTCATGTCCACAATGGTGTCGTCCTCAAGGTCGGCCCATGCGGCGGGAACGTCGATCTTTACGATACCGGTAAGACCGGCGTCGATGGCGGCGTAGTTTTTGTTGACAACATCGTCGCCCTTGGTGAAGTAGGAGTTGTAAGCCTCTTCCTTCATGAACCTGACAGCATCGTCGATGGGGATAATGTTGGCCAGCTTGAAGAATGCGCTCTGCAGTTCCATGTTGGTGTGGGTGCCCAGACCCAGCTGCTGGGAAATGGCGGTGGCATCGATTATGTAGAAGTTGGCCTTTTTCAGGGCAAGGTCGCGTTTGACGAAGTTGGGCAGCTTGGTTTCCAGTTCTTCGGGAGTCCAGCTGCAGTTCAGCAGGAAGGTGCCGCCCTCTTTCAGTTCGGAAACGATGTCGTACTTGGTGATGTAGGTCTGGTTGTGGCAGGCAATGAAGTCGCCCTGCTTGACGTAGTATGCGCTGCGGATAGGCTGGTCGCCGAAACGCAGGTGGCTCTTGGTAACGCCCAGAGTTTTCTTGGCATCGTATTCAAAGTAAGCCTGAACATATTTGTCGGTATGCTCCCTGATGATGGTGATGGAGCTCTTGTTGGCGCCGACGGTGCCGTCACCGCCGAGCCCCCAGAACTTGCAGCTGATGCAGTTCTCGCCGTCGGGATACAGTGCGCCTTCCAGAGGCAGAGACAGATGGGTAACGTCGTCATTGATGCCGATGGTGAAACTGTTGATGGGGTTTGCGGAAACAAGATTGTCGTAAACAGCCTTGAGCTGAGCGGGATCGGTGTCCTTGGAGGACAGACCGTAACGGCCGCCGATGATCATGGGAGAGCGTCCGCTGTCGTAGAAAGCGGAACGAACGTCTTCGTAAAGAGGTTCGCCAACTGCGCCGTGTTCCTTGCAGCGATCCAGAACAGCGATGCGCTGAACGGTCTCGGGCAGTTCCTTGAGGAAATGCTTGACGGAGAAAGGACGGTACAGATGAACCTGCAAATAACCAACCTTGCGGCCCTGAGCCATCAGGTAGTCAACCATTTCCTGAGCGATACCGCTGACAGAACCCATGCCGATAACAACGTCGGTAGCATCGGGTGCGCCATAGTAGTTGAACAGCTTGTAATCACGGCCGGTGATGGCGTTGATTTTGTTCATATAGTCTTCCACGATGCCGGGAAGATCGTCGTAATACTTGTTGGTGGCTTCGCGGATCTGGAAATATACGTCGGGGTTCTGGACAGTGCTGCGCAGAACGGGATGTTCGGGGTTGATGGCGCGGTCACGGAAAGCCCGCAGGGCGTCACGGTCAACCAGTGCGGCCAGATCTTCGTATTCCAGAGCTTCGATCTTGTTTATTTCGTGGGAAGTGCGGAAACCGTCGAAGAAATGCATGAAGGGAGTTGCGCCCTTGATGGCGGAAAGATGAGCAACACCGGCCAGGTCCATACATTCCTGAACGCTGCCGGAGCAAAGCATGGCAAAACCGGTCTGGCGGCAGTTCATAACGTCGCTGTGGTCACCGAAAATGGAAAAAGCGTGGGTGCCAACGGTTCTGGCAGCAACATGGAGCACGCCGGGGTGACGCTGACCGGAGATACGGTGCATGGTGGGGATCATCAGCATAAGACCCTGGGAAGCGGTGTAGGAAGTGGCAAGGCTGCCGGTTTCCAGCGCGCCGTGGACAGCGCCTACAGCGCCGGCTTCGGACTGCATCTCAACCAGAGTTACAGGCTGACCAAAAATGTTTTTCTTGCCCTTGGCGGACCATTCGTCGGTATATTCTGCCATGGGAGAGGAGGGAGTGATGGGGTAAATGGCGGCTACCTCGGTAAAGGCATAGGCCACATACGCGGCGGCTTCGTTGCCGTCCATGGTAACGATTCTTTTTTCTTTGCTCATGGGGAGTTCCTTCCTTTATATATCCGTAAATATTACTGTTCCTGAGTTATCAACAGCCGGCACATATGGTCAATAGCAAACTGTGCGGCTTTGAGTCTTAGCTCGTTTCTGGAAAGCTCCGGCCAGAAAACTTCGGCGGTTTCCACTTTCTTGTTGATGCAAAAGCCGAAACAGACGGTGCCTCTTTCGGCAAAACTGTCGCCTCCCGAGGGGCCGGCATAACCGGTTGCCGAAATTGCGGTTTCGCATCCTGCAGCATCGGCGGCACCTGCTGCCATTTCGGCGGCGGTTTCCCGGCTGACAACACCGTATTTTTCAATCGTATCGGGGTTTACGCCCAAAAGACTGATTTTTGCGCCATCGCTGTATGTGATGTAGCCTTGTTCCAGCACCGCAGATGCGTCGGGCACGTTGACGATGGAGGCGCTTATAAGGCCGGCAGTGCAGGATTCTGCGCAGCAGATATGGAATTTTCTTTCGGTCAGAAGTCTGACAAGGTCAAATTCGTTCATACTCAATAAAATGCAGAAAAAGGGTGACTTGCGTCACCCTTTTTAGCGGTCGATTAACTGTAAAAGTCTCTTATTTTTTTCGCTCTGCTGGGGTGGCGGAGCTTTCTTATAGCTTTATTTTCTATCTGGCGGATACGCTCACGGGTAACTCCGAAAATCTGACCCACTTCTTCAAGGGTTCTGGTACGGCCATCATACAGGCCGAAACGCATACGCAGAACATCGGCTTCACGTTCGGTGAGGGTACCCAGTATCTCGTCCAGAGCTTCTGCCAGCATGGTGTTGGAAGTGGCGTCTGCGGGGCCGGGAGTGTTCTCGTCCTCTACAAAGGAACCGATGGTGGTGTCTTCTTCGTCGCCAACAGGGGTGTCGAGAGACAGGGTATCGGCGGCGGTACGGTTGGCGTCCATAACCTTTTCCAGAGGAATGCCGAGATCTTCGGCAATTTCTTCGGCGGTGGGTTCGCGGCCAAGCTCCTGAACCAGCTTGCGGTTGCAGCGGGTTACCTTGTTGATAACTTCAACCATGTGGACAGGCACACGGATAGTTCTTGCCTGGTCGGCAATGGCGCGGGTGATGGCCTGACGGATCCACCATGTGGCATAAGTGGAAAACTTGTTGCCCTTGGTGTAGTCAAACTTGTCTACCGCGCGGATAAGACCGGTGTTGCCTTCCTGGATAAGGTCCAGTATATGCAGACCGCGGCCGGAATACTTCTTGGCGATGGAAACGACCAGTCTGAGGTTTGCTTCGGTCAGCTTTGCCTTTGCTTTTTCGTCGCCCTGGGCGACCTTTTCGGCCAGCTCCAGCTCTTCCTCGGCAGTCAGCAGTTTAATCTGACCGATTTCCTTTAGGTACATTCTGACAGGGTCATCGAGATTGTATTCTGCGGCCAGCTCAACGGGGTCCACCAGTTCTTCTTCGGTAATATCTTCCACGGGAGCCGTTTCGGCATCTACATCAAGATCCAGTTCCAGATCTGCGCTGATGATCTGAATACCGAGAGATTCAAAGGTCTCGTATACATTTTCGATCTGTTCCACGGTCAGGTCGATGGTTTCCAGGAGACCGTTGAGTTCCGACGCGGAAACGGAACCCTCTTTGCGGCCCTTGTCCATCAGGGCCTTCAGAGATTCCATTTTTGCAGCCTTTTTGTCGGCAGTTTTTGCCGCTGTATTCTTTTTAGATTCTTTGGAGGTTGCCATGATGCACATCCTTGTACACAAAGTGTGAAGTATCTGTCAAAAAATGTTACAATTTTTTAGACGCATCTGTCATTATATCAAATTCCAAATTGCAATACAATAGCTTTTTGTATTTTTACCTGCATTTTCGGCTTTTAGCACAAAAACACTTGACTCAGAGGGCTTTCGACAGAACATTTTTGATTTCGATGATAAATTCTTTTGTGGTTACGGCTTTGGCATTGCCTCCGGTAAACATGGCAGCCAGATCGCCTGTCATGATTCCGCTTTGAATTACCTCCAGGGAAGCGGATTCAAGCTTGTCTGCAAAATTCATCAGCTCAGGCAGGTTATCCTTTTCGCCGCGTTTGCGCAAAGCGCCGGACCAGGCAAAAATGGTGGCCATGGGGTTGGTGGAAGTTTCTTCGCCTTTGAGGTAGCGGTAATAGTGGCGGGTAACGGTGCCGTGAGCAGCTTCATATTCGTAAACGCCCTGAGGATTGACCAGTACGGAAGTCATCATTGCCAGGGAACCAAAGGCGGCGGAAACCATATCGCTCATAACATCGCCGTCGTAGTTTTTCAGCGCCCAGATGAAACCGCCTTTGGAGCGGATGCAGCGGGCAACGGCATCGTCGATAAGAGTGTAGACATATTCAAGCCCCTTGGCCTCGAACTGCTGCTTATACTCGGTGTCATACAGGTTCTGGAAAATGTCTCTGAATCTGCCGTCGTAAGTCTGGATGATGGTATCCTTTGCGGAGAACCACAGATCCTGGCAGGTGTCCAGTGCGTAGTTGAAGCAGGCCCGGGCAAAGTTTTCGATAGAGCTGTCTTTGTTGTACTGGCTGAGCATAACGCCGGGGCATTCGAATTCATACACGGTTTTTTCGGTAACGGAACCGTCGGCAGCAACAGAGGTCAGCTTCAGCACATCGCCTGCATTGGCGGCAGCATCAACAGCTTTGTATATGTCTGCATAGGCATGGCGGGCAATGGTGATAGGCTTCTGCCATGCGGGAATAACGGGAGAAATGCCATTTACGAGAATGGGGGATCTGAATACAGTACCGTCAAGATGGGTGCGGATGGTGCCGTTGGGGCTTTTCCACATTTGGGTCAGGTTATATTCGGTCATACGGCCGGTGTTGGGAGTGATGGTGGCGCATTTAACGGCAACGCCGTATTTTGCGTTGGCAGCGGCAGCGTCTTTGGTGACCTGATCCTTGGTGGCTTCACGGTTGGGCAGCCCCAGATCGTAATATTCACTTTTCAGGTCCACAAATGGCAGAATAAGTTCGTCTTTTATCATCTGCCAGATGATGCGGGTCATTTCGTCGCCGTCCATCTCTACCAGAGGAGTGATCATTTTGATTTTTTCCATTTTCTGCTATCCTTTCTTCTCTTGAACTTCGGGATCAGAACAGTCCGGTGATCAGGTTGTATAAGGGAATGTATACAAGGGGCATGAAAATACAGGGAAGCATGTTGCCGACTTTGATTTTGTGCTGGCCGATACCCAGCATATTCAGAGCAATGCCCACAACCACCAGTCCGCCGACGGCGGTCATTTCGGCAACCACAAGCTCGTTCAGATAAGGAGCCACAAAAGAGGCCAGCAGAGTGATGGCACCCTGATATACCAGTACGCCGACTGCGGAGAAGGCAACGCCTATGCCAAGGGTAGTGGCCAGGGTGCAGGCAGCCACGGCGTCGATGATGCTTTTTGAAAGAATGATGGTATAGTTGTGATTGATGCCGGCTTCGAGAGAACCCATGATTGCCATGGAACCCACGCAAAACAGCAGTGTTGCGGCCACAAAACCCTCGGTGAAGCGGCTGCTTTCACCACCGGATTTGACAAACTTGCTTTTCAGAAAGTTTCCCAGACTGTCCAGCCGGTCTTCTATCTTCAAAAGTTCGCCGAGAAGTATGCCTAGAACCATGCATATTATCAGATGAATGGCGCTGGATGTTTCAAACACGCTGGAAATACCGATGAACATGACGCAAAGAGCCATGCCGGACATGAGAGTGTTTGTATATTCTTCCTTGATTTTGCTTTTGAACAATATGCCTATGGCACTGCCCAACAGCACCAGAACGGCGTTGACTATCGTGGCTATCATTTTGTTTCACTTCCGTTTTGTATTAATATACAATGTTTGATGTTATAAATATACATTAATTATACCACTGTTCGGGAGAAAATGTCAAAGGATAAGCCCTTTACCAAATGCAGAATATGCAAGGGTAAAGGGCTGATTGTTTGGTTAAAACGACGAGTTATTGTGCCAGAGGCAGCTGAATCCAGAACACGATGCCGCCGGATTCCAGTCGTGCGCCATAGGGCATCTGGAGCAGCTCCATGTTGCCCTTGACGATGGCAAGACCGAGACCGGACTCGCCGCCGGAGCGGGTTCGGGATTTGTCTGCCCGGTAGAAGCTGTCCCACAGTTTGGGCAGCTCGTCTTTTGAGATGGACTCGCAGGTGTTGTACATGGCAAGCAGCATTTGCTTACCTACAACAGAAATGGTTATCCTGACATTTCCGCCGTCTATGTTATGAGATATGGCGTTTTGCAGCAGGTTGGTAAGAGTCTGCTCAACCGAGGTGTAGTCGGAATTGACATAGATGGATTCCGGATAGTCCTTTTCCACGGTCACATTTTGACTTTCTGCGTAAAGCGCAAAAGTGGAAATGAGGTAATCCATGGTTTCGCAAATGTCGAAATCTTCGTATTCCAGAGGGATGGAGCCGCTTTGAAGCCGGTTGAGCTCCAGCATTCTGACGATTATGTTCTGCATCCGGTCAGCTTCGTCGGAAATGATATCGCAGTATTCGGTTATGGCTTCCGGAGTCTGGGCCATACCGCCTTTCAGACCCTCGGCATAGCCGGAAATGATGGCAATTGGAGTTTTCAGGTCGTGGGACAGGTTGGAAAACAGAGTTTTTCTGGCCTGTTCCAGGCGTTCTTTTTCAACAATATCCTGCTTGAGGTTTGTGTTGGCTTCTTTCAGGTCAGATACGTATTTTTGCATTTCGTCTGACATTCGGTTGATGCTTTCGGCCAGCTCGGCATATTCCTCGACAGCCACGTTGGTGTTGCACTTGGTGGAAAAGTCCTGATTTGCCATCAGTTTTGCAGCCTTGGACATTTCGTTTACCGAGCCTGACAATTTTGGAGACAGCCACAGCATAAGCACAACGCCTATGGCCATAGCAGCCAGAGAAACCAGCATGAAAAACGAAAGCGCAAGATTGGCGACTTCGGAAATTGGCTGGGAAGGTGTTTCGATGGCTATGGCTGTGCCTGTGTCAAGCATACCGTTCAAAGTTATCCACCGGTTTACGACTACGTTGCTGGCGGAAGCAAAGTCGCGGTAATCCTCAGTTATGGATACATAGCATTTTTCCTCACCGGCGGCAGCCAGGGCCTGCTCCACTTCGCCAAGGGTGATTTCAGCGATCCAGTATTCTTCGTTGCTGAGTATGGGGCGTGTTGAGTACAGAACATCGTTTGTATCGCCGTCGATGGCGGTTATCAGGAGATTGGCGGTTTCAAGTTCTTCAAGAAGACCGCTGTCGTCCAATCCCCGGGTGTTCAGACTGTTGAAGGCGGCAATAAGCTCCGTCTGCTTCTGAGTGATGAACACACGTTCCATAAACAACTGACCAAAAAGCATAACAATAAGGAGGGTCACCAGCAAAAGACCGCATACCGCAAACATCAGCACCTGACGAAACGAGAATTGGTATTTCATAAAATGACCCTCCGATATTTTTAGTTAATAACTAATAGTGAATAGTGAAGAAGTTATTAGTTTTTAACTGTTGGTTATTAGTTTAATCAGCCTTCCAGCTTGTAGCCTCTGCCGCGGACAGTTTTGAGGATGCTGCCCTTTTCACCCAGCTTCATGCGCAGGTTTTTGATATGGGTGTCGACGGTTCGGGCATCGCCGTAATAGTCGAAGTTCCAGACAGAGGACAGAATCTGCTGACGGGACAGAGCAACGTTTTTGTTCTGTGCGATGTAAAGCAGCAGCTCAAATTCTCTGGGGGTGAGGTTGATCTCGGTGCCGTCAATCTTGAC
>JAZULX010000073.1:0-12866 GCA_045603325.1 Oscillospiraceae bacterium
TTCCTAAGACCGCTTGGCCTCCGACTTACACAGCGTCCAGTGCCGAGGCTGATGCCTTGATGGAAAAATGCCGCAAGGTGGTTTCTCCTGCATACATTGCCGAAAGAGTAAAAAGAGTTTTGTAAATCAGTTAACTGTCATTTCGAGCGAGGCTATAGTGGCCGTTTTATCCGGCCACTATAGCCGACGAGAAATCCCCCGGATAGCCGCAAGACGAAAAGGGGAGATTTGTTGCCAGGCTCGGGATGGCAGCCTTTTTTTCGACAAATTTTAATTTATTTCTCAAATCGCACACATTTCCAACATAATCCCGATTGAAATTATCTGAGAATATGATATATTAATAAGGTTAGAGTATATCAGTTTGCAGCCAAAGACGGCTTGGCCTTTGGCTGCAAACTGAGGGCGATGAGCGAATAGTGTTATATCGCTCATCGCACCCGCTGCGGCGGGGTTATTGAACGCGAAAGGGGCCTCTCGGCCGGCCCCTTTCACTCTTTCCCAGCCTCCCATGTCTTACGCTTCTGCGTTTTTTGACAGTCTGAGCAAAACAGCTTATGTTTTGCACTTCAATAAATCATTACAAAAAATTTACGCCGGGAGCAGTTTTTTTGATGCTTGAACAGCATTTTTCGGTTGACAGAAAAAGTGTTCGTATTTACAATTATAATGATGAAGAATGAACTTTTGGAGGCTGACCATGAATAAAACCAGTGTTCCTGAGATGTTTGGCAGTATGGTATTCAACGACGAGGTCATGCGTGCCCGTTTGCCCAAGGACGTTTACAATGCCCTGCATCTTACCATCGACGAAGGTCGTGAACTTGATACAGCCCTTGCAAATTCCATCGCCACTGCCATGAAAGAGTGGGCTTTGGAAAAGGGAGCCACCCATTTTACTCACTGGTTCCAACCCATGACAGGCATCACCGCCGAAAAGCACGACAGCTTTATTGTGCCGCAGGACGGCGGCAAGGTCATCATGGAGTTTTCGGGTAAAGAACTGCGCAAGGGCGAACCTGATGCGTCGTCCTTCCCTCATGGCGGTCTGCGCGAGACCTTTGAAGCCAGAGGTTACACCGCATGGGACCCCACCTCCTACGCTTTTGTAAAAGATAACTCCCTGTGCATCCCCACCGTTTTCTGTTCCTACAGCGGCGAAATGCTGGACAAGAAAACTCCGCTGCTGCGTTCTGCAGAGGCGGTCAACCGTCAGGCTGTCCGGGTTCTGAAGCTGCTGGGCGACACCGAAACCACCCGGGTTATACCCACTGCCGGCGTGGAACAGGAATATTTCCTTATCGACAAATCTGCTCTTGAAAAACGCAAGGATATTGCTTTCACCGGCCGTACCCTGTTCGGCGCTGCACCTCCCAAGGGCCAGCAGCTGGACGACCATTACTTCGGCGCCATCCGCCCCAGAGTTATGGCCTTCATGCGTGAGTTGAACGAAGAATTGTGGAAACTGGGCGTGCTGGCGAAGACCGAGCACAACGAGGCAGCTCCTGCCCAACATGAGCTGGCACCCATATATTCAAACGCCAACACCGCCACCGACCATAACCAGCTGACCATGGAAATGATGAAAAAGGTGGCTGACCGCCAGGGGCTTGCCTGCCTGCTTCATGAAAAACCCTTCAAGGGCATCAACGGCAGCGGCAAACACAACAACTGGTCCCTTTCCACCAATTGCGGCGATAATCTGTTCGACCCCGGCAAAAATCCCAGCGAGAATCTCCACTTCCTGCTGTTCCTTTCCGCCGTTATCCACGCTGTGGACGAGCATCAGGATCTGCTGCGTACTTCTGCGGTTTCTGCCAGCAACGATCAGCGCCTCGGCGGATACGAAGCACCTCCTGCCATCGTGTCCATGTTCCTTGGTGATGAGCTGACAAATATCCTCGAATCCTTTGTCACCGGTGAAAGCTATAGCGCAGCCCCTGCCCAGCGCATGAAAACCGGTGTTGACGCCATACCGGACTTTAAGAAAGACACTTCCGACCGCAACCGTACTTCTCCCTTTGCTTTCACCGGCAACAAGTTCGAGTTCCGTATGGTGGGCTCTTCCCAGTCCGTTTCCGACCCTAATGTGGTGCTGAACACCGCTGTGGCAGACGCTCTGGCGATTTTTGCGGAACGTCTTGAAAAGTGCGATAACATTGACGAAGAAATAAAATCCATTATCGCCGATACATACAAGGCTCACGGACGCATCATCTTCAACGGCAACAACTATTCTGATGAGTGGGTGGAGGAATCCAAGCGCCGGGGCCTGCTGAATCTGGCCACCACTCCCGAAGCTCTCCCTTGCCTGAAAAGCGAGAAGAGCATAGCCCTGTTTGAACGCCACAGCATCTTTACCGAAACCGAACTGGTTGCCCGCTGCGAACTGCAGCTGGAAAACTATGTCAAGGTTGTCATGATCGAAGCTCACACCATGGCCGATATGTCCAAAAAGGGCATTATTCCTGCCGTTATCGGCTATACCGGCCAGCTGGCAGAGGTAGCTGCAGCCAAAAAGAGCATCGGCATGGACGTGGAAAATGCTGTTGAATCCAAGCTGACCCGCTACATTTCCGGCCTGACGTCTGAAATGTTTGACAAGATCCAGAAGCTGGACGAGGCTTACGCCGGCCTGCCCGAAACCGAAAGCTATCAGGTTCAGGCGGAATACTGCCGTGATGTGGTGCTGACAGCCATGGAGGATCTCCGCGCCGTGGCAGACGAAATGGAACACAATATCAGCCGTGAAGCCTGGCCTTTCCCGGCCTACGGCGATCTGCTGTACAGCGTATAAATTCATAAAAAACAGCTGTCATTTCGATATCGCGGTAAGCGATGGAGAAATGACAGCGTTTTTGTTTTTCGGAACTACACTGTTATTGTATTATAAATTTACGGTACCTATCAGGCAGCCGTCTTTTGCTTCGGTAACGGTGACAGGAACGGTTTTGCCCCGAAGGTCGGTGCCGGAAACGGCACGAACCTCGCAGTAGTTGGGCGCATGACCGCGGAAAACGCCGTTTTCCTGGCGTTCAAACAGCACGTCAAAGACCTTACCAACGCAGGAACTGAGGTAATTGGCCTTCATTTCCGCAGCCAGCTTACCTGCCCGGGCAGCCCGTTCTTCTTTCACGGATTTTTGCACCTGATCGGGCATGGAGGCAGCAGGAGTGCCGTCTCTCCGGGAATAGGGGAAAATGTGCATGGATGCAAAATTGCACTTTTCGATGAAAGCCAGAGTTTTGAAAAATTCCTCTTCGGTTTCGCCTGGGAATCCGGTTATCATGTCGGTGGTGATGGCACATCCCGGGAAAAACTCACGCAGAAGTTCCACAGATTCGTAGAACCTTGCGGTGTCGTACTTCCGGCGCATTCTGAAAAGAGTATCGTCGCATCCGCTTTGGAGTGCGGGATGGAACTGGGGACACAGATTTTCAAATATCGATATCCGCCGGCAGAATTCCCGGGTAATGGTGCGGGGTTCCAGAGAACCGAGACGTATGCGCATATCACCTGCCACGGGACAGATGGCCTCTATCAGGTCGGCAAGGGTGGTGCCGTCCCTGAAATCCACACCGTAGGAAGATATCTCAATGCCGGTGATAACAAGCTCCTTGTATCCCTCGTCACGCAGACGGGAGGTTTCGGCCACGGCATCGGCAATGGACAGGGAACGCACAGGGCCTCTTGCATAGGGGATAATGCAGTAGGAGCAGAAGTTTACGCAGCCGTCCTGGACTTTGAGCATGGCGCGGGTTCTGCCGCTGAGGCTTCCTGCGGGCAGAAACTCAAATTCACGACGCTTCATGGAGTTGTCCACCTGCATCAGGGGAGCGTTTCTGTCTGCCGCTGCCTGTTCCAGCAGCGAAACGAAATCCTTGCGCTGACCGGTGCCTGCCACAAGGTCAACACCCAGAGCCTTGACGGCTTCGGGGTCGGTCTGGGCGTAGCAGCCGCACACGGCCACCACAGCTCCGGTTTTCCGGGCCCGGCGTATTGCCTGACGGGATTTTTTGTCGCTGACGGCAGTGACGGTGCAGGTATTTATGACATAGGCATCGGCTGCGCTGTCGAAATCGGTCAGCTCGTGACCGCGGGCCACCAGTTCCGACTCCAACGCCTGAGTTTCGTATTGATTGACCTTGCAGCCAAGGGTATACAGGGCAACTTTCATCTTGTAATTATCCTTTCGTGAGGATATAATATTTTAATAATTCAATGGCGAAAAACGCTGTTTCGCAGCTATTATATCATAAGGAGTGACCTTTATGAAAGAGTTTCAGGTGTTATTGACCTCCATAAACCATGTAAAAAGTTTTGTCACCGCGGCAGCCATGTGCAGCTGCGAAATAGATGTTATCTCCGGACGATATGTAATCGATGCAAAAAGCATTATGGGGCTGTTCAGCATTGACCTTTCAAAACCCATCACCGTTCGCGTTCTTGGCACGGAGCAGGAAGCGGACGAGTTTTACCGGGCAGTAAAAAGCACCGTTTGCGAATAAAGGAGCCGTTATGACAGACAAAGAAAAAATGCGCAGCTCCATCGAGGAGTACAATAAAGTGCTGATGGAAGGGGCAGACGGGCTTTTCAGAGGTCGTCTGGACTCCCTGTTTGTAGACTGTGACCCGGAAAAAAGAAAACTGACTTTGGCTTACGACATGACTTCCTGGGCATCAAATTACCGCGGAGTTACCCACGGCGGCATGATAGCCTCGGTGTTTGACCAGTGCATGGGTATACTGGCCTTCTGGTGTGCCGGCGAGATGATATGCCAGACGGTCAACATGATGATAACCTATCTCAAACCGGTGCCGCTGGACAGCAGGCTGGTAATAGAATCCACCTGTTCATCATCGGGTAAAACCCTTGGCAACTTTACCGCAAAAGCCTGGGTGGAGGGTGCGGAAGACGTTATCGTTGCCACAGCCACATCGACATATTATTCACGCAAGTGATCAAAATAAAGCAACCGGAGGTTCGGCAGCCTCCGGTTGCTTTTATCAAATTAAGAGAAGGAGAAATGATTGAATTATCCTGTGACTATATGATATCACAGGGACAAATATTTTGTTAAACTAACAATAAACAATATTTGAACGAATTGTAAATACCACCCCGGAAGCTTCGACACCTTTTGCTCTTGAAAAAACGGAAAGGGTATAGTATAATGCTTTGATGTGAGATAAAAGAAAAAGTTAATAACGAGACAAATATCCGGGTGTGGCGCAGTTGGTAGCGCGGGTGCTTTGGGAGCATCAGGCCGCTGGTTCGAGCCCAGTCACTCGGACCACGTCGTCGCGGACTTCGTATCGTTCGCGACGGCTTTTTTATTCGCACAGACTGCGGAAGAATTCGCAGGTATCGTCGTTGCAGCGCCGGGCTTCCGGCAGGCGGATGTTCACATGGAACACATGGCCAAGCTCGGTTTTGGCATCGCCGTAAAAACGGTAAACGTGAGGTACACGGTGCTTCTGCAGCGCAGCTGCCAGATTCAGGGCTTCATCCTGCAGGAAATCTCCGGTGCAGGTCATGAAGAAAACGGGAGGGAAACGCTCGTTGATGTGGGATATAACGTCCAGCATGGCCTGTTCTTCTTCCGTACCGCCGTTGGGCATGAACTCTGCCATCAGAGGGTCGTTCTGTTTGTCTCCCTTTTTCATGGAATAAGTGCCGCAGGTCAGACCGATGGCTTTGGGAACAAAGTTTTCGGGCGGAGTGAAGTCGTATTTTGCGGCATACTCAGGGTTGGTACACACGGCGGTGTAAAGCCCCAGCATGTTTGCGCCGGCGGAATCGCCCACGGCAAAGACGTTGCGGATATCGAGCCCGTATTCTTCGGCATTGGCCATTACCCAGTGGAAAACCATATTGGCATCCTCCATGGGAGCAGGGAAAAGATGCTCGGGAGCAAGGCGGTAAGTGTAGTTGACCACGGCAAAACCACGCTGAGCAAGAGCCATGCAGTAATACTGATACCGCTCCTTGTCGCCATAGACCCAACCGCCGCCATGGACGCTTACAATAACAGGCAGCTTGCCAACGGCAGCTTTGGGGCGGTACACGTCCAGACTTTGCCACTGGGGATCGGCACCGTAAACTATATCGTCAAAACGGATAATGTCGTCGGGAGTGGTCAGACCTGCATCCCGGCGGTCATCGCCTTCGGTAAACATCCGTCGGATGGTGGCAGCGAATTCAGACATACAAAACTTCCTTTCTTTGGCGGGTTGCATTTAAATGGTATATCAGTTCATCCCATAATGCAAGGGGTCATTTACCTTTCGCAATGATTTTTCGGCATATTTCTGCGCATACTGTAATGGGTGATGAATTATGGGTTCTGTATGGCAAGACAATGTGCAGATGCCAAAGTTTTCTCCTTTGAGCGGAGATTCAAAGACGGATGTTCTGATAATCGGCGGCGGCATTACGGGACTGCTGTGCGCACATATGATGCAAAACGCCGGAGTTGATTATATGCTGGTGGAAGCAAAGCGCATCTGCAGCGGTATAACCTCCGGAACCACCGCGAAAATAACCTCTCAGCACGGACTTTTTTGCCGCAAACTGTTAAAAAGATTCGGAAAAGAACAGGCCCGGATGTATCTGGACGCAAATGATGCCGCGCTGGAAAAATACGCTCAGCTTTGCCGGGACATTGACTGTGATTTTGAACGGCAGGACAATTTTGTGTACAGCCTGGACGATCCTGGGACTCTGGAAAAGGAACTGGATGCTCTGAGCAGCATCGGTCATCCCGGGGGCTATCGGAAACAGCTGGCTCTGCCCTTTGAAACGGCAGGTGCGGTGGTGTTTGAGCATCAGGCGCAGTTTCATCCGCTGAAGTTTTTGTCTGCCCTGGCAAAGGGGCTGAAAATATACGAAAACACCACGGTACGGGAACTTGTGGGAAAAACCGCCATAACGGACTACGGCAGAATCAAGGCGGACAACATCATCGTTGCCACTCATTTTCCGTTTATCAACAAGCACGGATCTTATTTTCTCAAGCTGTATCAACAGCGCAGCTATGTGCTGGCTCTGGAAGGTGCCGAGCCGGTGGATGGAATGTATATTGACGCATCCGGGAACGGACTGAGCTTTCGGAACGCTGACAATAAGCTGCTGCTGGGCGGCGGAGGCCACCGCACCGGGAAAAAGGGCGGATGCTGGGGAGAACTTGAAGGCTTTGCCCGGGAGTTTTATCCCCGGTCGAAAGAGAGTTTCCGCTGGGCGGCTCAAGACTGCATGAGCCTTGACGATGTGCCCTACATCGGTCAATACAGCAAAAACACGCCGGGACTGTACGTCGCTTCGCGATACAACAAATGGGGCATGACATCTTCCATGGCAGCTGCCACGATACTGACAGACATGGTTCAGGGAAATGAATCTCCGTATGCAGCCGTATTTTCGCCCTCGAGAACGATCCTGCGGCAGCAGCTTTTTATAAACGCCGGCGAATCGACAGTGAATCTTCTGACACCGTCAAGAAAACGCTGCCCTCATCTGGGCTGCGCACTGAAATGGAACCCTGCGGAGCGCTCCTGGGACTGCCCGTGCCACGGTTCCCGTTTCAGCGAAAAGGGTCAGCTTATTGACAACCCTGCCACAGGAGATCTGAAATAAAGACAGGATGACTGCAAAACGAATTCGGGTTGCAGTCACCTTTTTTGCTGTTTGGCATTGATATAAAAAGGAGGAAAGTATATAATAAAAAATTAGACGAATAATGACAGGTTGTATTCAAGGAGTTTTTGCATGGAATATTTCTGGTATGTGATCGCCGCTCTTGGAGCCGGTGTCGGCACAGGACTTGCCGGACTGTCGGCCGCCACGGTAATGGTGCCCATGCTGCTGGTGCTGTGCCCGTCCTTTTCCGGTGACACGGGAGCCTATCAGGCAACAGCCATTGCCCTGGCGTCGGACATAATCGGGTCTGCGGTCACCACGACCATTTACATACGCCATAAAAATATCGACATCAAACACGGTTGGATAATGCTGGTGTGCATCATATCCATGTGCGTGTTCGGTAGCATTGCTGCATGGAAAGCAGGTAATGTGGTGCTGGGAGCGTTTTCGCTGTTTTTGACGTTCTTTATCGGCATTCGCTTCCTTGCCAAGCCGGACACTCAGCGTGAGCAGACCATCGGAGACAACGATAAACTGGGCGTAAAGCAGATAATAATTTCTCTGTTTTTCGGGCTGACCATCGGATTTGGCACCGGCTTTTTCGGGTCCGGCGGCGGCATGATGATGCTGGTGGTGTTCACAGCTTTCCTGAGCATGGACATGAAAAAAGCCGTTGGCACAAGTACGCTGATAATGACCTTTACAGCCCTTATTGCTTCGGTGAGCCACATGGTCATAGAACCTGCCATTGTTTTGCAGCGATACGATGCCCTTTTGGTGTGCATACCCGTTGCAACCTTTGGTTCCATAGCATCTGCCCGGTTTGCCAACAAGGTAAACACCAAAACGGTAGGGCTTGTGACCGGTGCTGTTCTGACGGTGCTGGGCGCAGCCATGCTGATGATCTATTACTGGGATATCGTTTCCCAAGTACCGTTTTTGCCCGAAACGCTGATATGCCTTGGCAAATACTGCGTATATATTGCCATTGCGGTTTCCATACTGCTGGCAATACGGTTTGGATTGAAACCGCCGAAGGAACTGTTCCGCAAGCTGCTGCATCTGGTGGCCTTTGCGTCATCTGTTGTGCTTGTGCTGACGGCGGAACATTGGATCCCTGCGTCGGCAGCAGCGTTGGTGTTCGGAGCGGTGGTGTATCCTGCCCTTGCCATACTTGAAAAATTCAGCTGGTTTGCGGACCTGCTGGTGCAGCGCAAATCCGGCGAGATAAAAAAGAGCCTGCTTCTGCTGTTTTCCATGATAGCGGTGCTGATTGCCGTTGGGTGGGGCGCACTGGAGCATCGCTGGCTGGCAGTTACCGCCATACTCATGTGGGGTACAGGCGATGCTGCGGCAGCCCTTTGCGGTAAAAAGTTCGGAAAGCATTATGTTGCGATCAAGGGAGCAGATCCCAAAAAGACCTGGGAAGGCAGCATAGCCATGGCGGCGGCATCCTTTGTGATAGGCATATTGTGCCTGCTGCTGACCTGTGACCTGGCATGGTACAGGATATTTGCAGCGGCTCTGATAACGGCGATTGCCGGAGCATTTACGGAACTTCTCAGCCACGGCGGCAACGACACGGTAACCGTTCCTGCGGTGAATATACTGCTGCTTGCTCCGCTGATTCTGCTTTAGAAAGGAAATTCGGATATGAACAAACAGACGATTCTGGTCCTTGACCTTGGAGGAAAATATAAAGAACTTCTGGCAAAGAGAGTGCGCCAGTGCGGCGTGTATTCCCGCATAGTTTCCGGCTCCGTGCCTGTGGAAAAAATCGCAGAGTTTGCGCCTGCCGGCATTATCATCACCGCAGGAGATGAATCGGCAAAGTGCGATCCTGCCCTGTTTTCTCTGGGGATCCCGGTCCTTGGCATAGACAAGGGCGCCGATGCCATGGTGTTGGCACTGGGTGGAGAAGTTTCTTCCTGTGAACGACCCGAAGAACCTAGGGTCAGCATGCGCTGCAGCCCTTACAGTCCCCTTTTTGAAGGCCTTGATATCCAGCAAACAGCTTATTTTGTCAACGATACCTGTATCAGCCGGATGCCTGAAGGGTTTGACTTTATTACTGTCACCGACGATTTGCCCATGGCAGGTGTGGCAGACGAAAAGAGAAAGCTTTATGCACTCCAGTTCCATCCCGAAAAGATGGAAACTCCCGGCGGTGCAGCCATGATAAAAAACTTCCTGCTGAACATCTGCGGCGCTGAAAAAGAGCATACGCTGGACAACGTGGGCAAGCAGCTGATGGAACTTATCAAGGACAAGGCTGCCGGACGAAAGGTGCTGCTGGGCGTTTCCGGCGGTGCCGATTCCGCAGTTTGTGCGGCGCTGATGGTAAAAGCCATCCCCGATCAGTTCAGCTGCGTGTTTGTAGATAACGGATTTTTGCCCGCAAACGAGGGCGAAACTGCTGCCGAAGCCCTGAAAGAACTGGGGATCGAGGTGACCTGCATTGATGCGGCAGACCGGTTCATGGCAGCGGTTGAAGGTGTTTGCGCTGCTGACGAAAAACGCAGCATTATTGAGCGTGAGCTTATCAAGGTGTTTGAAGAGCATGCCGCAGTCATCGGTGCGGAAGTGCTGGCACTGGGCACGGTTTACAACGATATTGAGGATGATCTGCAGCAGAGAGAAAACAACACTGCCTTTGCCGATGTCATGGAACCCCTGAGCTGGCTGTTCAAGGACGAAGCCCACGCTGTGGGCGCTCGCATCGGAATATCCGGCGAGGTGCTGTATCGCCAGAGCGTACCCTGCACCGGTCTTGCGTCAAGAATTGTTGGTGAGGTTACCCGGGAAAAAATCGACGTAGTGCGGGCTGCCGATGCCATTTTCGGCGAGGAAATGGAAGAATCCATCGTTATGGCAGATATGTTTTTCTCCATCCTTACCGACAAAGCTGCTTTGGGCGGAAAAGGCAGCGAAAAGGTTATCATCCTCAGGGCTGTTACAAAAACCGACCTGATGGGCAGCGAATATGCCCAGATAACTCAGGGCATCCTCAGCAAAATCTCTGCCCGAATCCACAGCGAGATCGGCGGCATCAGCCGTGTTCTGTTCGATATTACTGCCGACCCCTATGCGGAAGTTGAGTGGTAAATCCCGGCATAAATAAATAGGTAAAAAGCTCCAACCGGAAACGGTTGGAGCTTTTTGCAGAAGTTGGGGTTAGAGGTTTTGCCGTATAAAATTGGTGGGAGTAAGGGGTTCGTATTCCGGCAGCTGAATACCTGCGGCTCTGCCGGCTTCAATGCACTTGAGCAGCCACGCCATGTTCTGACCGAGGGTGCGCATGGTCTGGAGACCTTCTTCGTCCTGTCGCACCTCTTCGGGAGAGTAGCCGTGAACCTGATTCCAGTACTGGGAACCCACCACCATCATGTTGGCAATGGTGAAATACTTGTTCAGCCGTTCAAAGGACGCCGTACCGCCGCCTCTGCGGCAGGAGACCACCGCTGCGCCAAGCTTGCCGGCCATGCGCCGCTGATTGCACAGGAACAGTCGATCAAGGAAAGCGCACACCTGACCGGAAGGGCCGCTGTAATATACGGGAGAGCCCACCACAATGGCGTCGAACTCGTCCAGTCGTGCGGATATCTCATTAACCTTGTCATCAAAAACGCAAACGCCCTTTTTGACTTCCCGGCAATGACCGCAGTCGATACATCCGGCCACGGGCTTTTTGCCAAGATAGAGGATTTCGGTTTCTATGCCTTCGCGGTGCAGAACGGTCTGAACCTCGCTCAAAGCGGTGTATGTACAGCCGTGCTCATTGGGGCTGCCGTTTATCATAAGAACTTTCATGGATTTGCCGTCCTTTCATATTTAGATACCTTACTTGTTATTCTATCATAACGAAGAAAATAATCAATACTTGCTGCAAATCGGATGGAAATCCGGCATAAACGTACTTTATTATTAACTATTAATTATTAATTCTTAAAATTATTGTGGTTTTTGTCATTTACGTCAATGGAAATCCGAACCGTATTGTGAGACAATATATACTGTATAACTATAAGGACCGGTCGATTTTCATGGCAAAAAACGCAAAAGTAAAAAAGAGTAAACAATCAGCTCCCCAGACAGCCCTGACCCCCAGAACGCTGCGTCTGCTGAACACCCTTGGACTGGTGTTCTCTGCAATCGGCACAGCCATGTATTTTTTGGCTATGTACAATATTGCGATTATGTTCGCCGTGCTGGTTCTGGCTGTCGGCCTGTTCCAGATACTTGGTTCCGGCCAACGCGACTTCGGATTTGAGATAGCCTTTATAATTATCGGCGCACTTGCTGCAAGACTTTTCAAGATGGATTTTATCAACACCATCGTTGCAGCCATATGCATAGGCAGCCTGGTGCTGCATCTGTTCACCCGTCTGTCAGCTGTCCGCAGCCGACGGAGCAAATAAGTTGATATTCCCAAAACCGGGATATAATACAAAAACAGTTTATAACAAGCTGGGAGCCTTGCTGACAACCGCTCCCCGATACCAATAACAGGAGGAGATTTCCAATGAAAAACAGCGAAAAGACAATGGACAAGATCGTTGAACTTTGCAAAGGCCGTGGTTTCGTTTACTCCGGCAGCGAGATCTACGGCGGCCTTGCTAACACCTGGGACTACGGCCCTCTTGGTGTTGAACTGAAAAACAACGTAAAAAAAGCATGGTGGAAGAAATTCGTGCAGGAAAACCCCTACAACGTGGGTCTCGATTCCGCTATCCTGATGAATCCTCAGGTTTGGGTAGCTTCCGGCCACGTTGCCACCTTCAATGATCCCCTTATCGACTGCAAAAGCTGCAAAATGCGTCACCGTGCCGACAAGCTGGCCGAAGAATACAACCACGACAACGGCATCGAAGACGTAAACGTTGAAGCTATGGACAACGACGCTCTGGTGGCCTACATCCGCGAAAAGAACATTCCCTGCCCCGGCTGCGGCAAGAGCGATTTTACCGATATCCGCAAATTCAACCTGATGTTCAAGACTTTCCAGGGTGTTAACGAAGACACCGCCGCCACCGTTTATCTCCGTCCCGAGACTGCTCAGGGCATCTTTGTAAACTTCCGCAACATCCAGCGCACTACCCGCCGCAGAGTTCCTTTCGGTGTTTGCCAGATCGGCAAGAGCTTCCGCAACGAGATCACTCCCGGCAACTCTACCATCCGTACCCGTGAGTTCGAGCAGATGGAGCTGGAATTCTTCTGCGAACCC
>JAZULX010000074.1:0-1651 GCA_045603325.1 Oscillospiraceae bacterium
TTGGTGCCCCAGCCGGGCTGTGGATTGACATATCCCGGCTTACGTCCTGCGGCGCACATCAGGAACACGAAGGATGCTATGGAAAGTATGACCGCCAGCACACCGATAACGTAAACCCAGTACCGCAGAGCGTATGCAGTGGTGACCAACAGGTCAGCCATGTAATAATCGTCCTGCACCGAAAAGGGTTCCTGGAGATGCACAACAACAGTCAACAGATCGTACCCGTCCTCGGGTCTGTAGGACACGCCTATACGTCCGCCCTCTTCGTAGGAGCAGTAACGCTGAAACACCAGCTTTCGGTCGGTAGGATGGCCCCAATACCAGTTGGACAAAGCCGGCTCGTCCGATTCGATGTATACGCCTGCTATGTTTTTGTACTGTATCCGGTCAACAGCCGCTTCTTCGTCGTTTTCAAGCAGGCAGGATACCACATTCAAAACGTCTGTTTCGGCAATATTGTTCAGAATCTCATAACGGAATTCTTTTTCCGGTGTGGTATACAGATCCTCTTCGATCATGAACCATGCGCCGATAACGCAGCCAAACGCCAGAAACGCCATGGCGATACACAGTATGAAGGCTGCTACTTTTGCACCGGTGCGATAGGTCAGGGGCAGCTTTTGCGGCGTGACTCTTTCGATGTTTTCATAGAAAGCCGCTTCTTCATCTTCGTCGATGGGGCGCCAGTGCTGATAGCTGTATTCTTCGTCTTCTTCATAGACTTCTTCTTCAAAATCAGGAGGATTCATCGTCTGTCTCCTTTCTCAATCTTGTATCCCTGCCCCCAGACGACCTTGAGATATCTGGGTTCGGCGGGGTTTATCTCGATTTTTTCCCGCAGATGGCGGATGTGTACCGCCACGGTGTTGTCGCTGCCGATGGGCGAATCCTGCCATACCTGGCGGTAAATCTCTTTGGGCGAGTACACCTTGCCGGGATTGGACATGAGCAGCTTCAGTATTTCATATTCCGTGGGAGTCAGGGAAACGGGGCTGCCTGCTGAGGTAACCTGTTTTGCGCTGTCGTCCAGTTCAATATCTCCCACGGTAAAAAGCTCCGGAGCTACAGCCCTGCTGCCAAGCTGGAAATATCTTCTCAGCTGAGAGCGAACTCTGGCGGTGACCTCCACGGGGTTGAAAGGCTTCGTTATGTAGTCGTCCGCGCCGGTGTTCAGACCAAGGATCTTGTCTGTATCTTCGCTTTTTGCGGTGAGCAGTATGACGGGAACATTGCTTGTCTGACGGATTTTTACCATGGCGGAAATGCCGTCCATTTCCGGCATCATAATATCCATCAAAATAAGGTGGATGTCCTCCGTTTCCATGACTTCCAGAGCTTCTTTGCCGGTGGAGGCTTCAAAAAAAGCAAGGTCGGAGCTGGAAAGATATATTTTCAGCGCATTGACGATATCCTGTTCGTCGTCGCAGATAAGGATGTTGTACATAACTTTTCACCTCAACAATATAATAACCCCTTTTCGATTAATAAGAAAGAGGCAAAATCATTAAGGTTTTATTAAGACAGTAATTTACAATTAATAGTTAATAATTAATAATTAATAACGCAATATTTTACATCCTGCATCGTAGGGAACTGTGAAAATCGCTTGCGATTTTCCGACATGCCAATGCATTGCATCGGCATGAGT